>JACCVN010000515.1 GCA_013698165.1 Parachlamydiaceae bacterium
GAGGAATCACCTCTTAGCTTGATGCGCATGCCGCATTCGCGGCTTTTATTTTGTGTTGATCATACCACTGGCTTACGCCAGTGGCTACATGCTGCCGTCGCATTCGCGACTAGGGTGTTGTTTTTTGCTGTAAATATCGGGTATAATCACAAACTTCAAAATTAATATTGCTTCAACATATACTCAACATGGCTGAATCTGAAAATTTGGGAAACGCGAAAGCCCTCCCAGTTGAGCTCATTTTAAGGCCCTGTAGTATACAATACAGGGCCTTTAAATGAGCTCAACCCAGAGGCTTTGGCGAAGCCGAAATTTCTCAGATTCAGCCATTTCTAGCATATGTTTATCCCACTGATTTACACATGTTTATAACTAAGCTTAACGAAAAGCGCTAAAGCCTATGCTACATTAGGCTGGCCCCCGCAGACGCTCTATAATGCATTAGGTAACAATCGCACCGGCGGGGAGCTGTTGAATTGACACAACTTCGAGAGCTTTGTCAAGGCTGCCGGCGAGGAGCATACCCCGGCTTTCTACGCCCATCAACACAGCGGGCTTTAGGTTGGCGACTACGACAACCTTTTTGCCGATTAATTGTTCAGGTTGATAAAACTGACTGATACCGGAAACGATCGTGCGTTTTTCAAAACCGAGATCAACTTGCAGCTGCAGCAGCTTCTTACTTTTAGGCACAGCCACAGCAGTTTCTATGACTCCGACACGCAGGTCAATCTTTCCGAAATCTTCGTATTCAATAGGAGCTTTTAAAGGTGCATACTCGACAGGTTTAGCTTCTTGCTCAGCGGGCTTCTGGTGCTCTGCAGACAGGGCATGCAGTTTTAAAATTTCTTGTTCCATTTGTGCGTCTTCGATCCTTTGAAAGAGAATTTTGGGTTCATTTAATTTCTGTCCTTGCGGGATAAAGTCCGCAGCAATATTTGTCCAGCCCTTAGTGACCATCTCATCGACTCCATATCCTAGCATGAGCCAAACTTTTGAGGCTGCATCCGGTATAATCGGTGAAGAGAGCAATGCTAAAAGTTTAATGCAGTCTAGACAGCACGCTATTGTTGTCAGCATACGCCCATGCGTCGCAGGATCTTTTGCATCTTTCCAAGGATGCTTACTATCAAAATAGACATTTCCGGCTTGAGCGAGCTCCATGATAAGTTGACTTGCGCGGCGCACTCTAAAATTCGCATAGTTTTCTTTTGCTTCTTTGACAATGAGCGCAATCGCCTCTAAAAATTCTATATCGACTTGTTCCAATGAACCTTTAGCAGGAACTTTCCCTTCGCATTGATTTTTGGCAAATACAAGCACGCGATTAACTAGATTGCCATATTTACCCAGCAATTCACTATTGCAGCGGATCTGGAAATCTTTCCAGGTAAACTCTGAATCTGAGGTTTCAGGGGCATTGGCAGCGATTGTATAACGAATTTGATCTGTGCTATAGCGGCTAAAAAAGTCATCGAGATCGATGTACCAGCCATCAGATTTGCTAAATTGGCGACCTTCCAACTTGAAAAATTCATTGGCAGGAAGCTCATCAACAATCTTATAAGGGATATTTTGTCCCATTTCCATTGCAGGGAAAATTGCCGCATGGAAAGGAATGTTATCTTTGCCGATGAAGTTCACAAGTTTCGTATTCTCATCGAGCCAATAATCTTTCCAACGATCCTCATGACCGATTTTTTCCGCCCATTCTTTTGTAGCGCAAATATAGCCGATAGGCGCATCAAACCAGACATAGAGCACCTTACCTTCAGTGTTTGGCAATGGAATAGGTATACCCCAATTGGAATCGCGCGTAATCGCACGCGGCCTTAAATCGTCGATATAATTTTTAATGAAATTCGTAACATTGGGTTTCCAACTTTTAGTCTCTAACCAGGCGTTAAGTCTTTCCTTAAACTTTTCTAATAAAAGAAACCAATGCTTTGTCGGCTTATGCATAAGCGCCGAATTAGTGAGCTTTGAGCGAGGATTAATGAGGTCTGTTGCATCATAGCTTGCACCGCAAGAAGGACATTCATCTCCGCGGGCAGAATCAAAACTACACTTAGGACAGGTTCCAACGACATAACGGTCAGCTAAAAATCGGCCATCAGTTTCTGAATAAAGCTGGTCGGTCACTCTTTCTTCAATATAACCATTATTGAGGAGATCAGTGAAAAACTGCTGTGTAGTTGCAATGTGACCTGACCAAGTCGTTCGGGAATAATGATCAAAGGAAAAGTTCATGCGCTGAAAAAGGTCTTTGATGACGCCATGATAGATGTCAACATGCTCCTGAGGCGTTCTTCTGGCCATCTCAGCACTTAAGGTAATAGCAACACCAAATTCATCCGATCCGCAAATGTAAATTACGTCATTGTGCATTAACCGTTCAAACCGTGCATAGCAATCGCCGGGAAGATATGCGCCGGCAATATGCCCAAAATGCAGGGGACCATTAGCATAAGGAAGCGCAGAAGTAATCAATATTTTCTTTTTCATAATTTCTCGATTGGAATCTAAAGTCTCAATAGGAATCTAAATGACGGTACTCAGCCTTAGGCCTTGGCCTCTTTACAATGAGCACTTCTAAACTTGTATTAGGGACACACTTCCAACCGACAAGCACATGCGAGTCTATATCTACATAGAGAGGCCCTGGTTTCATCAGGGCATACTGCGGCTCTACAGCCCTGGGAGAAGGTTCTTTCGATGAGCGTTCTGTCTGAAAACCTTCCATAGATTCATGCATATCGCGAATGGCTATCTGCTGTTCTTCAGATAAGCTCCCCCAAGATACAAAGTGACCGGGATATCTTTTCTGAATAAAATCCCAATCCACGCTAATTGTATCAAACCAAGTCACACTCTTTTGAAAAATGCGCCCTGTCTCACGGCAGAAGGATGATGTTCGTAAAACAAAAAGCCGATTTTCGTAATCTTGCAGATCATAAATGTATCGCAATACCCGCTCAGCATTATAATAGGAAAGATCTGAACATTTGCGCAGGGGTATTCCACTATACGGACTTAAGCAGGGACTGCGATGGCTAAAGCGCCAGGCAAACCAAAAGGCCGCAAACAATAAAAAAAAGACGCCCAAAATTGCAAAGCCAAATAACATCACATTGGTAGGGGTAACTTCGGCAATAAATAAGCTGTAACTCATTTTAATACCTCCTTTCCTTATTAGCGTTCATAAGGTGGCAAGGGCAGGGTTATGGTTGCTGCTTTGCCATCTAAAAACAACGTATTTTGGTCGTATACCGGAATCTAATGCTTTTTAACATTTCGGCTGTGCCAAAGCCCAAATGTTAAAAAACAATTAGATCCCGGTATAACTAAAATTGTGCCCTGCCCATGCCCAGTTTATTATAAAGCCCTTCTTTTAGCTTTGAACTTTAAGTATATCTTCTTCGGTTACTTCAAACGTGTCAAATTGATCCCTTCCGGCATTTAGCTCTTGCATAATCAAGAGAGCGACGTTTTTAACATCAGTTTTGACTCTGGGTGCCCGACCGGTTTGGATCATTTGAGCAGCAAGTTTAATCGCATAATTGACCAAATCAAACTGACTTGCAAATCTTTTCTTAAGCTTCTCGTTTGTCAATACATCTTTAAGAACATCTTTATTGTCGTCCATTAAATCTCCTAAAAAATAATAAAACAATTGTAAGAAACATTCATACCGGCCTCTAGTTAGAGTTTTTCATTTTGACCACGCCAAAGCCCCAGAGTGCTTTCGCGATGGTCCAAATGAGAAATTCTAACTAGAGGCCGGTATCTACGCGGTGATCTTCCGCGATCAGGATGCTGCGCAATACCTGATAGGCAATGTTTAAATCTCGATTGATCACAAAATAATCGTAGAATCTTGCTGCCTGCAATTCCTTTTCAGCAATATTGATCCTTTCATCAATTTTTTCCATCGTTTCAGTCCCCCGCTTTATAAGGCGGCGACGTAGCTCTTCAATCGACGGAGGGCCCACAAAAATATATGTTGCAGGATAACTTCCTTTTAATTGCAAAGCCCCTTGTGTATCAATGACCAGCACGACATGCTTGCCTAAAGCCAGTTGTGCCTCTACCCATAATTTCGATGTTCCATAATAACAACCATAAAGGCTCACATACTCCAGAAAGTCGCCACTGGCAATCCGCTTCTGAAACTCTTCCGCAGAAATGAAATTATAATGGACACCATCAATCTCACCAAGACGAGGGTTTCGTGTAGTATAAGAAATGCTTTCGATAACAGAAGGAAATTCTTGGACAAGCATCTGCACAAGAGTTGTTTTCCCTGTCCCTGCGGGAGCACTTACTATAAATGCTCTCCCCCTATGGCTCTCACTTAGCAGCTTTTGAGGCATGCTTATTCAACATTTTGTATTTGTTCACGGATACGCTCAACTTCAGTTTTCATTTCGATGACTAGCTGTCCGATTTCTTTTTCTAATGATTTAGCACCAATAGTATTTATTTCTCTCTTCATTTCTTGGACAATAAATTCGAGTGTCTTACCGATATCAATCTCAGGACCGTCTAATAAAGCGACAAACTGCACTAAATGGGATCTGAATCTTGCTACCTCTTCAGAGATATCTATACGATCAGCAAAATGACCCACTTCACGAGCTATGTCAATACGGTCTGCATAGGTATTTGCATCAGTCAAGACACCTTCTTTACTATTTAAAAACTCGTTCAGCAATTCATCGAGCCGCGATTTAATTTTAATGCGGTAGCGTTCAACAGCATGAGGAGCCAATTCAACAATTTTTACTAGCAGCTCTTCAAGCTTTACTAATCTTTTTGAAATGTCTAGATTGAGCGCTTGCCCCTCAATAATTTTCATTTCCACCAGTTTATCAAGGGACATATTGACGGCATTTTGCAAAACATTGTGTAGAGCCTCATCATCAGAGGCAATATTCTCAAAAAGAAGGATGCCATCATATTTCGACAGAACTTCTAAAGTCAAAGGGATATCTTTTGACAAACCTAACTCACTTGAAATTGCTTCCCAAGCCGATTTCAATTGTCGCACAAAAGGCAGATTTGGCTTAACAGCAATGGGGATAGAATCTCCGAATTCAGCCGCTAGCCTAAACGTCAATTGCCCTCTTGACACTGCAGAAAAGATCCATTTTCTGACGTCAGATTCAAAACAATAAAGCTCAGGGGGAAGTTGCACCGAAAGATCAAAATGCTTGCGGTTTAGTGATTGTATATCGACTGTAAAGCGTCCAACGTCATTTGAGAGAGTCGCTCTCCCACAAGCTGTCATACTTCTTAAAGCCATAGTACTTTTAATCCGAATTAATCATATCTCAATCTTTTAAGCCGAGAAAAAGAAAACTTACGCCCACGACGAAACATTGAAGAGGTAACGATATAATAAATGGGAGGGGCATTCTTGTCAAATGGAATGGGATGTAATGGACTAAATGGACAAACTTAGACAGATATCGTCACACTTACACTACGTCATCTAGTCCATTAGACATTTAGTCTATTAGTATATTAATCCATTAGTCCATTTTAGTCAATTTAGCCCATTCTGTCCAATTCATCCATTTGGATTGACAAGAATGGTAGAATTAGCCATTATTTAACATTTAATGCCAAAATTTATACAATCTTAATAAAACTTTTCTTAATAGAATCTTAATAATGGATCAAAAATGTCTATTGCTCTACTTCCATCGGGTTCATTTCAGGTTTATCCTTGTAATGATATTTTTAAAACTCAAGAAAAGATTGCTTACGCTAACAGCTTAATACAAAAATGCTTACGCATCGCTTATACAATTCTTTCAATTATTGTCATCCCACTCGGTATCGCTAGATTAACTGTTTATATCGTAAGTAAAATAGCCCCCTCAAATATTATCCCTGGGATTGGTCTGTATAATTTAGATGTTTTGTTAGCAAAATTTAAAACAAAGCCTACAGAAACGCTACAAGATGAAATTCAATACCTTCAACATCTTCATCATTTTAGAGATCAGTTTATTGCAGACCCTACCAACAAAGCAAAGCAAGTGACTATAACCACCGCAGATGGTGTAGAACTTGATGCTTGTTCTATTACAAGTCCAAGTCAAGCACCTGCCGGAGTACAAAAATGGATCGTCTACTTTCATGGTCACAAAAGCTGCTATGAAGGCCAAATGAGTGAGCTCAAACTTATTGCTGTTAAGACCGGAGCAAATGTACTCAGCGCAAACTATAGAGGGATAATGCGCAGTAAAGGAACCCCAAGCTGTTCGCATGATTTAGTTTTAGACGGAGAAGCTCAGATTCAGTATCTTCTAAGCCTTGGGGTAGCAAAAGAAAATATACTTCTTCACGGTTGGTCTCTAGGAGGAGCTGTAGCAACAGAAGTTGCCTCAAATCACCAGGAAAAAGGACATGAAATAAATCTTTGCAATGAGCGCTCCTATGCCAACCTGATAGAACTATTGAAAACTCGCCTGCCTAAAATATTTGGATCGACGATAAAAAATATTATAGGTTTTTCTGCAGGTATATTTCTGCATGCTGCCGGCTGGCAATTTGACGGAGTAAAAAATTTCCAAAAAATTAATGGCCAAAAGTGGATTATTTACAGCAAAGAAGATGGCTTTTCTAAATACTCTGCAAGCCTTTATAAAGGCTTAAAAGAAGCTATGATGACAAAAGATGACCGTAATATCAAAAAACAACGTGTCAAATCTAGAAACACTAGTGGGAAGCCCAAAATTAAAGACTATGACCAATACTACAAACCAAAAAACACCCATAATCTTTCCTACGCCCAAAACAGAAACCGTGCAGACATTGTCAAAAAAAATGGAATTGCCATTCATTGTAAGCCAATTTCAGCAACGAAAGAAGTTTTCGAACGTTATGTTTTGCAGGCAAAAGCAGCTTTAAAAATCAAAACAACCCTTTCTACCTTCCAAACTTTCAAATCCTATCTGGAATATTTGCTTCCTTTTTGAAAGAAATGTTGAAATGGGGCAGAATGTACACATTATTTTGTTGTAGGCCACATTTAAACCTGTGGCGAGACG
Source organism: Parachlamydiaceae bacterium (assembly GCA_013698165.1). GTDB lineage: Bacteria > Chlamydiota > Chlamydiia > Chlamydiales > Parachlamydiaceae > JACCVN01. The sequence goes on from JACCVN010000515.1 coordinate 7,062, forward strand.
CAGCAGGTTACGTTTGACCGAACCTGAAACAATTATAACTTTTTAAGCAAATTACATTTTTAAGTTATTGTATTTGCCAATTGCCCCTTTGCCCCCAGCGGCCTTTCAGGTAACCCCAAAAGCAGACATTTTTAAAACTCAAGGGAATATTACTCATCAAAACAGCTTAGCACAAAAACGCTTCCGCATAGCCTACAATAGTTTATCTGTATTTATATTTCCGATTGGAATTTGCAGGCTCATCATCTTCGCAGCCAAAAAAAATGTGCCGGCAATCGTCGTTCCTGGATTAGTACGATTTGATTTAGCTTCAAAAGAAGTTCCTAATTAGACAAAGCCTCATTGCGGTGGCTTTAAATAAGTTTAAAGATTTTTTCACCACAAAGATTCGCAGCTTCTTTTATTTCTTTTTCTGACATGTGTTTAAATTGATAAGACTCGACGATGACTTCTCCATCTATAATAACAGTGTGAGGCTTAATATCAGGAGCATTATACACAAGGGAAGAGTCAAAATTTCCATATGCTAAGGGAACAAACGAATTATTTTTAAGCGACCAGAGAAGTAAATCTGCCGGCTCCCCTTTCACAATCTCTCCTTTTTGCTTTGTCCCAATAATATCATGCCCATTTTGAGTCATCCATTTGATAACAGAATCTGCTGAGAGAGCTTTTGCATTACGTTGGAAAGACATTTGAATAAGAATAGCAAAATAGGCTTCATTTAGAATGTTATTTGTATTATTATTGCTGCAAGCATCAGTCCCCAAACCAATTGTTACGTTCTTTCTTAACAATTCAATGATTGGAGCTACACCTACTCCTGTTTTTGCATTTGTGACAGGACAATGGATGACACTTGCTTTTGCCTGGGCAATAAGATCAATCTCCTCCTGATCTATACTGACTGCATGCACTAAATTCCAATTTCTCGACAAAACTCCTAGCTTTGCTAAAAGTCGTACCGGTGAAATTCCTCTTGATTTTATACAAGATTCAACGGCTTCCAGCCCTTCACTTATATGAATATTAACTTTGGATTTAAATCTAATCGCTAAATCATTTAAAAGGATAAGAAGGTCGTTAGAGGCGCTTTCAACAGAGGCTGACCCTATATGAATGCGAACCTTATCTGTTTGCTCTTTAAAAGCTTCCTTGAACTGCTCCTCGATTGAATTTAATATAGAAATCGAGGGGGGCAATCCATACCCTTCCCATTGATCATTGTAAAAACAAGTTACAGCACCTTTTACCTTGCATGTTTTAAAAGCTCTAATTACAGGATAGGGATTCGAGGCTACACTATAGATTGTAGTTGCCCCAGATTTAATAGCATCCATTAATACGAACAACGCTTGAGCGTATCGATCTTCATCGGTTTTTTTATACTCTGTATGCATACCATGAAGTAATTCAGTGATGTTAAGATCGTCAAGCATTCTTCTGTCCAAAAGCTGGTTTGGATGGAGGTGGCTGTTAACAAAACCAGGAGTGACATAGAAATCTGATTTTCTATAGTCTACACCTTCTTTTTGTAAGATTAAGACATCTTGAATGACTCCTTCACCAATTGAGATATTTGCTAAGCAATATCCATGTGTGGTGTCTTTTATAATCACATTTTTCAAAAGCATGAGACCTCTAAATTTGTTAAACAGCATAGTATAGGTGAGTAATAGTTAACATGCAATTCTTTTTTGAACTTAGGTACTCAAACTTATTAAGCCTGAGCCACATTGTCCACATTTAAACGAACGAGCAAATCATAATATTGAGAAAAACCTTGCAATCATTTAAATAATCGGATATTGTAACTAAAAGTTTCGAATTTGCACCATATTCATCTCAAAAAAAAATTGAAAAAATGACAGATTTAGTTAAGTGTGATAAATTTTTTAAAATTCCTTACATGATCTGGATTATTGGAATCAGTGGAATGCTGGTTAATCTTTCTTCTATAATGGTATTCAGCCTAACCCCAATTTATTTAACTCAAGTTTTTGGCATGACTACTTTTCATTTAGGTATTCTTGAAGGAATTGTAGAATTTATTTCATGGGGAATTCGTATTTTTGCAGGATTTATAAGTGATTATTTTAAAAAGCGCAAACCCCTCCTAGTTGGGGCTTACACTCTTACAATCTTCGCCCGGCCTATATTAGCATTGGCTCCTAGCATAACATGGGTATATTGCGCAAAGATTCTCGACCGTATTTCTAATGGCCTCCAAGCGACACCCCGAGAAGCTTTAGTTGGAGATATTGCACCTAAGGAAAGCAAGGGGGCTTGCTATGGATTGCGACAATCATTAGGTTTTGCCGGTTCAATTCTTGGAGCCCTATGTATTATGGTCTTAATGCCATGGATGAACAACAATTTTAGTTATATTTTTTGGATTGCAGCCATACCCTCCGTTTTAGCCTTACTCGCATTGTTGTTTTTTGTTAAAGATATTGCCTCTGTCAATCCACTGCAGACTAAGAGTAAACGAAAACCGATTTCTGCCTTATTCAAAGAAATCATGACTTTAGATCCAGCATTTTGGCTCCTATTACTTGTAGCTGGGATTTTCATGATATCGAATTACAGCGGTGCTTATCGAATTTTGCAAGCTAACAATGTAGGCATGCCCTTAGAGTCTGTGTCAATCGTTATGTTGGTTCAAAACATCGGTGCCTTAGCTGGTTTTCCTATGGGACGGCTTTCTGATAAATATGACAGAAAAATATTATTGGCTATTGGTTTTGCAATTACTATTTTGGCCAATTTATGCTTTGGACTGATTAATTCAGTTACAGGTGTTATTTTAGGGGCAACATTATGGGGCGTCCAAATGGGAGTAACACAAAGTATATTTCAAGCTATGATAGCAGATACAGTCCACCCGGACCTTCGAGGAACAAGTTTTGGCATTTATTATCTTGTTACCGCTTGTGCTTTATTTGTAGCTAATGCAGTCATGGGCTTTGTTTTTGAGTCTTATGGCTATACAATGGCTTTTATGTTTAGCGCTGTAATGGCTTTTATAGGCCTGTTGTCGATAGTTGTCTTAAAAAAACCATCCAAGCAGCTTTCTGTGGTTTAATAGATCTCAAACAACATTATAAAGCTTCTAAAAAAATGACGGATATAAAAAATCAAATAAAAATCGGTTTATTAGGAACAACTGGTGTAGGGAAAGACAGTTTCGTCCAGATACTTATGAAACATTTTCCTAATCTATCTGTATCGTTGATTCGATTGGCCGAGCCTTTATACCAAGCACAAGACGCAATCTATAAAATTTGCAAAAAGCCCAAGGATTTTCATAGCCAAGATGGGGAACTTCTTAATTTTCTTGGCTTACATATGCGTAAAATAAATTCTGAAGTATTAAAAGAATCTTTTATATATTCATTACAAAACTGTGATCCAAATGTTAATTGTATAATATGTTCAGATGTTCGAGCTATTGATGTTCCTTTCGTGCGTGATGCTGGATTTATCATTATACACATCGATGCGGATCCTAAAATTACTTTAGAAAGACGTAAAATGAGGGGGGATGTTTCGTTAGGTAAAACAAACCATGAAACAGAAAAAGGGATATGCCACTCACTTTATGATCATCAACTTACTAATAATGAAAGCCTTGAAGAATTTCAAGTGAATGTTAAAAAAATTATATCGGCTTTAATATTATGATAATTACCGGAAAAGAAATAAAAAAACAGGTGGAACAAGGGCGCATCCATATTTCACCTTTTATTGAAGAACATCTTAATCCTAATAGTTATAATTACCGATTGCATGAAGATTTATTAGAAATTCAAGATTTTCCTATCGATCCCAAAGCAGAACCAAATTTCCATAAAATTAAAATCGGAGAAGATGGATATATTCTTCAACCGGGAAAATTATATCTTGGAAGTACTGTTGAAAAGATTGGTAGTGATTATTATGTCACTAGTCTTATTGGACGCTCCTCTGTCGGGAGGCTGGGCCTCTTTCTGCAAATTACAGCAGACTTAGGGCATCTCGGGGCCAAGCATCGATGGACCTTAGAGCTTAAAGTTGTACAGCCTTTAGTTGTTTACCCACAGATGAAAATAGGGCAAGTGAGTTTCTGGACAGTTGAAGGCGTTCCTAATAATTTATATAACGGCAAATATGCCAAATACTCAGAAGCTCATTGTAGCGAGCTTCGTCAAGAATTTTGCAATTAAAGGTAATTAAATGATACTTAGCGGATCAAAAATTAAAGAGATGGTTCAAAACAATAAAATCATTATTGATCCATTTAATTTAGAGCAGATTAACCCGAACTCTTATAATTTTAGATTAGGGAATACCCTAAGAGTTTATGATGATAAAGTCATAGACCCCAAAAAAGATAATCCAACAAGCATCATTGAGATTCCTTCTTCAGGCTATGTGATGGACCCATCAATCTTATATTTAGGGCATACCGAAGAAATAATGGGAAGTGAACATTTTGTTCCTATAATCCGTGGGCGCTCTTCTATTGGTCGATTGGGGATCTTTGTGCATATCACCGCTGATCTTATAGATATTGGCTCCATCAATCAGTGGACGTTACAGATGCACTGCGTACAACCTGTGAGGATATATCCTGGAATTCTAATCGGACAAGTCACTTTCTGGAAAGTCGAAGGTGAAATTGTTTTATACGACGGGAAATATCAGGGAAGCCGTGGAGCCACAGCTTCACAAATCCACCTCGATTTTAAAAGTGAGGGCGCTGCTTGTACAACATCAGTCCTTTATTGAATGATTAAAATCCGTTTCTAAAATATTCATAAGGTATGGTAGATCCTCGATTGATCTTATTCGAGGATCTTTATTTTTTCCTATGAAGAGGGTATTTAAACCTAAATTCTCTGCCCCCTCGATATCCACTTTTAGATTGTCGCCAATCATTAAGGCTTCACAACTTTTCGTTTCTGTTCTATCCAAAGCAATCTGAAAAATTAAAGGGTTCGGCTTACGGAATAAAACAGCGGGGTCTCCAGAAATTAAAATTGTGTTAAAAAAGTTACCAATACCTAAAGACTTAATTGCTGCACACTGCATATCCATAGGACCATTTGAGATGAGAGCCAGTTTATACCGCTCTGATAATGTCTTAATCATGTCATTTACGCCGAGAATAGGTGTAATATGATTAGCATATGTCTGGCAAAAATGAGCTGCTATCTCCAAATAGTTTGCGGGAAGCGATATGCCCAATTCAGAACAGATTTTTTTGAGAGCAATTCCGGCCGTTAATGAACCTTCTTGACTTAAAAATTCATTCCAGTGATTTAGAATTAGATCATAAGTATGGGAATGTGAGTTAAAAATAGGAGAACAACAATCGATAAATATTTTCTTGAAATTTCCTTGGAAATGGCAAAGGGTGCCATCGAGGTCAAAAAAAAGGGCTTTTAGCATATGATCTCTCCAAGGGGTTATAGCGATATGCATCTTACAGAAAGCTCAAATTTTTAACAATTTTAAATGCAAGCCCAAAGTCTTTAACCTAAGTATGAAATAAAAGAGAAGAACCCTTCAAGAAATTTGCAAAGTTTAAAGGCCCCGAATGGGTATCACAAATATCTAAGTTAATTATTGCATTGACCTATGCACGATAAATCCACATGAAGGAATGTGTCGAAAAACTCAACAATATGAACTTCCTAGCCGCGAATGCGGCGGC
>JACCVN010000517.1 GCA_013698165.1 Parachlamydiaceae bacterium
TAATTTTATACCGGCTGAAAGATCTCCGCGGGGATCGTACTAAATCTGTCAGATACTCGCGCAGAAGGGTCGGCGGTTTCTGGTTCTCTCCAATTAAATACTGTTTACTGATATTTTCAATCCGAATTATAGGCTTCATATACAAAACCGAAAATTTCTTTACAACTTCTAATGATGGCTGTTTTTAACTGTGGTCAGTATAGTGATAAAAATTGAACTGTGCTGTAATATTCTACAGCGCGAAAACCTTGCAATCACCCGAGTTATAAAATCAAACAAAAAATTAATGGGTATTTCGGTTATGTATGAAGTAGGCATCGTCACGGTTGTAATACCTTGTTACAACCAATCGAAATTCTTATGCGAAGCTATTGAAAGCGTTCAAAAACAATCCTACAATCGGCACGAAATAATTGTTGTTAATGACGGCTCCACGGATAATACGACCGAAGTCGCCAAACAATTTTTTAATGTTCGGTTAATCGAACAAACCAATATGGGACTAGCCCATGCTCGTAATGTTGGATTATTGGAAAGCAAAGGAGAGTTTTTAGTTTTCTTGGATGCCGACGACCGGCTGCTTCCAAATGCCTTTGAAATCAGTGTCAAGTCCCTCCAAGATCATCCCGAAAGCGCCTTTGTCTCAGGTTTTTGTGTGTATCTTTCACCCAACGGAAAGCGCCAGACTTTTTTAGCTCAACCCGGTTTTTCATTTAACTCTGATCACTACCTGGCACTCCTCAGAAAAAAACTACATTTGGTCGCCCGCGAACGTGATGTACCGCCGTAAGTTGTTTGACCAAATAACCGGTTTTGACGCAACCGTAAATCCCGCGGCAGATTATGAGCTTTATTTACGAGTAGCGAGGCAGTTCCCCATTCACCAACACGGAGAAATCGTGGCTGAGTATCGCCAACACGACACAAGTATGTCCAGCAATCCCGAGCTGATGCTGAAAAATGTTTTGAAAGTTTTGGAGAAGCAAAGAGAGTATGTCAAAATGAATGCAGCCTATAGAAAAGCTTTCAAGCAAGGCATTGCGTTTTATTTTTATTTTTATGGAAAGGGTATTATTTATTATTTTTTTTATAGTCTCATAAAACTTGATTTCAAAAAAGCAATTTGTGGCATTTCAATGTTTTCGAACTACATCAAACTGTTATTTAAGTATTTATTAATAAAAATCCCGAAGTGAACCAAATCAAACCACCCAAATCCAAATCGGCGTTTGGAGCAAATTCACCGCCGGAAAAACCACTTATGGTGATCGAGCCGAAACGCGGCTGGGTCGCTTTAAATCTGCTTGATTTGTGGAATTATCGAGATTTGCTTTACATACTCGTTGAGCGTGAATTGAAAACTCGCTACAAGCAAACTGTTTTAGGTACATCGTGGGCAATTCTACAACCTCTTCTCACCATGACAATTTTTACATTCTTTTTCGGACGTATTACCGGAGTTTCCTCTGATGGTCTGCCCTATGCGATTTTCGCTTACGCGGGACTTCTTCCGTGGACTTTTTTCTCGAACGCCGTCACAAACAGCGGTAACAGCTTGATACTCGATTCGAGTTTAATCACCAAGATTTATTTTCCGCGTATGATCGTACCGATAGCGGCAGTGGCGGCGAGTTCTTTAGATTTTTTTATTGCTTTCTCATTTTTGATTTTAATGATGGTGTATTACAGAATCGGCATTACGGTTAACATCTTAATGCTGCCTGTTTTAACCGTGTTTTTTATGCTTTTGGCGACGGGAATTGGAATTTGGATGTCCGCTCTGAATGTAAAATATCGAGACGTGAGATTTGCTTTGCCATTCGTCATTCAAATTGGATTATTTATAACCCCGATAATTTATCCCTTGAGTATTGTGCCTGAAAAATGGCACTGGATTATGTTATTAAATCCGCTGACGGGGTTAATCGAAGCCTTTCGTGATGCCTGTTTCGGTCACCCAATTAGTTGGGCAAACCTCGGAATCTCAATTTTCGTAACAATTGGAATTTTAATATTTTCAGCCTACAACTTCCGCCGAATGGAGCGCAGTTTTGCTGATGTGATATAGTTGCAAACCAATTAGTCAGAGCAATTTTTTGACATTTTGTAATTGAGCCTGAGTCAAATTAAGAATTAATTCTTTGAGAAATGTGAGTAATTTGACTTCATCTGCGAAAGAAAGGCATTTTTCAGGAGTGGTTTGTTTCGGTCGCAGAAATTGATTTCCGGGTTTACAGCCATCCGGTATTAAAATACTTGTTTCACTTTAACTCGGCATCTTTGATAATCCTTTGAGGAACTAACGGTTGGGTTGAAGCGAGTTTTGAGAGTGGGTTCCTTTCCTGTTCGAAACTTTCTTCATGGTATTCCTTTTCCACATTTACTTTCCAGACGTCATAATTAGCCCCCAAAATATTTTTAACCGCTAACATCGCGGTTAGCATTGAATGGTCTTGATTATTATATTTGTGCATGCCGTTTCTGCCG
>JACCVN010000519.1 GCA_013698165.1 Parachlamydiaceae bacterium
GGGGAAATGAGTTTATGTGTTTCAATATTATCAGGATAGCCACTCAAGGCATTTTTTAAATTGGCCATTGCCAATTCATCATCCAAAATCTGGGGTAGATATTTGATCAAATTGTTTAAGGCCCAAGTTTTCGGATGTGAAAGGGCGTATAGAAGAAATAATTCATAACCTAAGCTTTTTAAGGCCTTATGAGAATGGGTAAAACATTCCAAAGCTTGATTGGCAAGCTTTTCATTGAAGAGGCCTTTAGGGATTAAATACCTATCGTAGACTGTCTTTGGTCGAAGAAATTCAATCAGATCATTTAATGAGTCGAGCTCTGAGTCATTCAATTTCAATATAGATTCAATGGCTTCATTCAGATTAAGAGGAATGACAATGGCATAATTTTTGTTGTCAATTTTCTGGGAAATATTGACTTCATGCCATACAGCTTCAGGGTTGCTTAAACGAACCTTTGGAATAGTAGTTTGAGGAGCCGAAAGATTTAAGCACCCATACATCTGAAGAATATCGCGGCATTTACTAAAGGAAACTGCTTTCTTATCGAAGACTGCTAAAAGAGCCATAAAAAAGGGAGCAGACTTTTCATTACAGTTTGCTGTTGGTTTTTCTAAATCATACCAGCCCTTTATTTTTTCCCACCAAGATTGACACTTGGTGGAATGCTCTATACTTTCAGGTAAAGAAATCATGGCATTGAAGCCTAAGGCGATCAAAACAAATCGATCTTTAAGATAATGGTTTTCCCATGTTTTTTTCAGAAATGTGAGTGGATCATCATTGACATTGATTTTGCTATATAATTCCTGCATCAGATTAGGTTGCCAAATATCATATCCCATGGTCTTAATAGAAATACATCCTGACCATCCTCGTTTAACATCGGAAACAACACGTGTTCTTTTACCTGCACGCTCAAGAACTGACTGTAATCCCCCCAAAAATTTGTGTTTAGGTGTTATTTTTCCCAAATTCATGTCTAGAATAGCGTGCAGAGAAATGTTTGTGGTGCTTAATATCTCGATAATTTTTTTTATCTGATCCATAAAGGTCACTCTTAAACCGTGATGTAAGAAAAAGCTCCTATCAACGTTTACTTCCTGAACAAAATTATGATCGATTTTAAAATCATTTCCAAACGATGCTAAAGCAAATTCACTGTCCTTAGAGACGAAATAATCGTTATAAAAGGATTGACCAATAGTTTCTTCAGAAACTGGAAAAATCGATCCTATTGAAAACTTTTTGTTTGAAAAATAGATCTCAAGACTATTTGCATAGTGTATTGCACTCGCCACAGCCTTCTTTAAGTCGTAATGTTTCAAGTCCGTGGGATTTGCATGTTTACATGCAAAGAATTTGGTCACAAGGCTATTGGCCAGGGGCAAGTCTCCTTCAACGCCTGTCACAAAATCATAGTCCGGAGGTTTGCGTTGAAAATCCTCCTGTATTGCATTGGTGATCAGTTTTATTGTAGGCTCAAAGCCAAGGTCTTTACAACACTTTGCGTATAGCTCATTACAAGTACGCATATAGTAACTTGCGAAAACAGAAGGAACAGCTCCGCCAAACATACTTGTAGAAATGATCTTGATGCCTACTTTAGGCCCTATAGTAAGCAAGAACGCGTAAAACTCTAAAATGCTATATGTAATCCCATAATCCAACTGGATCGGGCTGCACACAAAATTAAACCAGGTTTTAAACTCACCCACATCGAAACTTTCGAGAGGATATTTTTTTGCAATCTTTGCCGTCACCAAACCATCATCACCTAAAATGCCGACACTTTCTAGTACTTGCCAAAACAGATCGAAAGGAGAATTTTCTCCGGTCTGTGAAGCTTGAAGTTGCGGTGCAGGCTTATAGGAAGAAGGAGGTAAAGTTTTATTCTCATGTTTTAAAACAGAAATGTTTTGATTTGTTTGTATACGATTATTGTAAATAGAATTTGAATATGTCATATTTCACTTCAATATATGCAGACCTGGCTATGGACGGACATGGACAAATATGGACAACTTAACAAATCTTTATCAGCCATGCCTATATTTCACGATTGTCCATATGTGTCCATGATCGTCCATATTGGTTCATGCCCGGTCCCCAAAAGGTCAGTTGAACTCGATGTCAGGTGTGACAGTGAGTCCGGCATGTACTTTATTGCGCAGGGTTTGTTGAATATATGAAAGCGTACTGCCGATTGATGAGTAGCAAGAAGTGCAGCTGCCTGAATAGGAGATAATTACCTCGCTATCATCAATCAAATTAACCACGTGTACGCCACCTGCGTCTAATGCGATGTAGGGCCTTACGTCTTGATCCAGGACTTCTTCGATCACAGAAATTTTCTTCTTTTGGGGCAAGTCGATCCATCCTGGATAACCGCCTTTTGAAGATTCATTATCCATTCCAACCGGTACCGGTGGGGCTGTATAGTTATTAGCTACCGGCAAGTCTGTGCAAGTTTCAGCGGCTATCTCAATAGCCCCTAAAACAAGATTTAGATGTGGGAATGCCTCTCTAGGGAAGGCAGGCTGATCGGACTTATCTCTTAATTGACGGTCAATTAAATCGGCCGTCAGTCTACGGGCCTGGTCATAATTTTTTCCAATGAGAAGTTCACATGCTGCCTCTGCGGCACCGATCAGGGCTGATTGTCCAAACATTTTAAAGCGGGCATCGATAATAATCCCATCTTCCTTATCGACAAGCCAATAGAGATGGATATAATTCCCCTCGCTGACAGACCCATCGCTCCCCTCGGCTAAGCGTACGTCGCGCGCCTCGGACTCTTTCAGGTTGAAAGATCCAACGCAGCGTGGATTATCGATTTTTGCAATCAATTTCTTGCTATATCGATACCAGGGAAAGGGCAAAGTTAAAGTTGTTAAGCTCA
>JACCVN010000526.1 GCA_013698165.1 Parachlamydiaceae bacterium
GAATTTTACCGGCATTTAAAATAAGGTCAGAATCTGATTTGTAGTACTTATTCCACTCTTTTATTTTTTCTTTTAATTTTTCAATTTTGCCTTTTATTTCTGTTGCTTCTGCGGATGATAATTTTCCTTTATTTTCGCAGGTGTTCTTAAATTCATTGAGGCATGCTTTGATTTCTTCAGAATTCTCATCACCTTTTTTAAAAAAGTCGCCAGTTAGTGTTTTAAAATTATCAGGTTCCCAGCCGCGAATAGTACAGCCTGGGTTCAAATTTCCCGTCATTTGATGCTTGCCTGTAATTATTTTACCAGCTTCTGAGCCTTCTACTAGAACGATGTCGCCTTTTTTATATAAAGCATTGATTTGTCGCGCTGTGTTAGCGCGGAAAGAATGATCACCGTGTCGCTCAGCAAAGCCGATCACTTTTGCCTCTGAAGGGGTAGAATTCCCTAAAGCGATAATATTCTTTTTGGCCCATAGAGCGTTAATGCGCGCATGGCATTTGTCGGTTAGGCTGTCTTTTTTGTCCAATCTACAAATTTTCTTATCTATAAAGTTTAAATGCGTAGACTTGTAGAATCCTAGTTTGCGAAAAAACAGCTGAAAAATATTTAATTTTTCTATCTTATACCCTGTTTTTTTATCATAAGAGAGCATCACTTTGTGACCGATTAGAAATCCACCCACGCGTTTGCCTAAATTTTCATATTTAGTTCCTAAAATATCTCTGTTTTCCGTCAGGCAAAGACTTAAACTAGTTTTCATTTTCACTCTCCAAAATTAATTAATGTTGTTAATATAATAACAATATATTGTTTTATTTACAATAGAATAGCGTATTTTTAATTAAATATTTTTAAGTGAGGAGTCTACAAATGTTTTGTAGTTGACATTTCATAAAGCAAAGACAAAGAAAAGGGGAGTTCCCCTTCGAGCCCAAGAGGACTGCCTAGGTGAAGAACGGTGCCCCCGGCAGCGCAAAAGCCTAGGAGCATGCGCATTGCAGTTGAAGTCACTGCTTTTGAAATAACCATGAGATAGTCCAGTTGATCCCATTCAACAGTCAGTTTATCTTCAGAAATGAGGCGATAAGGAATGTCATGGCTATTCAGATTGACCAAGAGCTTTTCAAGCTCATTTTGAATATCTTTGTGTTCAAGAATTGAAGGCATACATACAGCAATCGAAGAATTTGGATGTGACAGCTTTAAGGCGGTGCTGCTAATATAGCCAAGAGGGGAATTGCCTAAATTCCATGCCAACTGATGATTTAAAGGGATTTGGGTTCCTTTTAATGCAAAACGCAGAGGCGATGCAAGACTGGAATCTTGCCATCGCGCTTGATCAACCAGAGAGTCTATGCCAGAGATATCGATCAGCGCAAAAGGCTCAGCATCATCCGGAAGTTCTTCAGCAAGTAATTTAATGTAGTCAATAGCTGCGCATTGGCAAAATTGCGCGATCAGCTTTTGCCGTTCACCCTTGCTTTCCACTTGAAGATATTCATTGAGATTGGCAGTTTCTTTGTCACCCCAACGGAAAGAGTCTGTGAAATTGGCTCTTCCACGATAAAGACAAACGCCTATGGAATTGCACATATATTTAGTCCAAACGACATTTTTAAAATGTTCGACGGCTAATTTTAAGTTAAGAAATTGAGGATGGTTAGAAAGAGGGGAGTTTAATTTATCAAAAAGTCCAAGTTTTAAGTCCCAGAAAATCTTAAAGTTTTTAAGGATCGCGGCATCGGCTATAGCTAAAGCTTCATTCCAATTAAGGTCGGATTTTTGATCTGCTTCTAGAGCTATTGTAATCGTTTCAAAAACTTTGGGGATACTCTTCAAGGCCTCAGATCCATCATAGATTTTGTAATGCACTGAGGAAACTTCCGCTGTCATAATTTTCTAAAGTGGTGGTATCTAACAATTTTGCCTTGCTGGCGCCAGAGATCTTCGAAGTAAGATGTACCATAGTCTTGCCATTCAAGGCAGTAATATGGCTCAGGATAGTCGCTAGAAAAGATTTCTGATTTGGAAAAAATTTCAATAGTCCACTCTGAGTACTGTTCATCATCAGTGACAAAAGTCACCGTCCCTCCAGGCAATAAAATCCTGCTCATTTCAGCGACAAAGGCAGGTTGAATGATCCGATATTTTGAATGACGCCTTTTAGGCCAGGGGTCGGGGAAATTGATATAGATATTTTGGACGCTGGCAGAGGGAAAAAGCTCTTTGGTAGCCTTATAGCCTTCACCATGCACAATAAAAAGATTGGAAAGCTGTAAATTTTTAATTTTGGACCAAATTTTTCTCGATCGCCCCACTCTCATTTCTATGGCGACCCAGTTTTTGGTCGGATCCTCTGCAGCTTTAGAGGCGATCCAGCCGCCGTTCCCACTGCAATATTCGATTTGCACTTTATTGCCATTGCCAAAAAGATCTGGATGCTGCCAGCCGGGAAATTCAAATTTTTTTTCTAAGACTTTAGGTACACGCAAAAGACGATCGTAGATGAAAGCCTGACATTCATTTCCTTCAACAGGAATTTTAAGATCGGAAGGTCTCATGTATCAATCCCAGGAGATTTGCTGTCGAATATGTGGCCATACATCCGCATCAGGAGTGTAGACTAGCTCGCCATCGATACATTCACTGAGGTGGAAATTACCACTGCGTGTACGAGAAAGTACGCAGAGGTGACCTCCGCATCCAAGCATTTTACCAAGATCTTGAGCAATGCTGCGTATATATGTCCCTTTACTGCAGTTTACGCGAATTTCAACATAAGGATAGTTGTAGGCAATGAGTTCAGTTTTTACTGTGAGGGTTACCGGAGCTCTTTCAACTGTTTTGCCTTGTCTGGCAAGGTGATAAAGTTTTTGACCATTGATCTTTTTCGCAGAGAACATGGGTGGTATCTGAGAGATTTCCCCTTGAAACGCTTGCAGTGCTGCTTCAACAGCTTCTTGCGTCGGCACAAGCTCCGATCTACTGAGCTCTTGGCCTTCGCTATCATAGCTGTCAGTTTCAATCCCTAAGTGAATTGTGTCGACATATTCTTTATCCTGGCCCAAAAATTTATCAGAAAGCTTTGTGTATTCTCTTCCGATCAGCATCACCATTACGCCTGTCGCTAAAGGATCTAATGTGCCGGCATGGCCAATGGTTTTCACTCCAAGACGCTTTCTGAGAGCGGCAACAAGAGTAAAGGCAGTCTTGCCTTTGGGTTTATTGACAAGGAGGTATCCTTGAGTATGTGCTGGCGAAGTTGATTTCATGGTATATTTCCTGTGGGCATAATGTAGGCTGCTGCGTCTCGCAGCAGGTGGTAAATGTAGGCTGCTGCGTCTCGCAGCAGGAGTTTACTGTAGCCTGCTGCGTCTCGCAGCAAGTGTTATAGCCAAGAGTTTAGTCCCTCCTGCTGCGAGACGCAGCAGGCTACAATCGATGCAGCAAGCTACAAATTTATTCAACTCCGCGGGAGTGCATTTCTTCGTTGAGATCAGTCAATAATTTTTCAATGCGCATATGCCTGTCGACACTGTCGTCCAATTTAAATGTCAGTGTTGGAAAGTATCGCATTACGACTTCTTTAGAAGCATTGACAGCGATAAAGCCTGAGGCGCTTTGCAGCGCATCAATTGTTTCTTTCTTCACTTCGTCGGTACCGATTACAGCCACATACACTTTCGCGTAATGCAGATCGCTAGTGATGTCAACACGTGTGATAGTGATCAGTTCGTTGATATGGGGATTGCGAACATGTTTTCTTATGACATCTGAGATAACCTCTTTTAAGAGGGAATTTAGACGTGCAGTGCGTTTTTTTGCCATGATAAGTTTAAAAGGGGGATGATGCAAGGTTTCATGAAAAAAATGTTGACGCCTGCTGCGAGACGCAGCAGGCAACATTTTGTCTTGAAACTGTGCAAATGTTACGAATTATAATTCCTGTGAAATATATGTGATTTCATAGCTTTCCAGAATATCACCTTCTTTATAATCACTGAAACCGTTAAGGACCACACCACACTCAAGGCCTTTAGCGACCTCGCGAACATCTTCTTTAACACGTTTGAGAGAGGAAATCGTTCCTTTCCAAACCATTTCAGTACCGCGTTTTATGCGGATTTGATGATTACGGTGGATAGTGCCTTCAGTGACAATACATCCGGCAATCGTTCCATAATGCGATGATTTAAAGATCGCTTTAACTTCAGTCTTACCTTTGTCGGTCTCAATTGCCACTTTATCAAGCATATCAGCCAAGATGGATTTCACGTCATCGATCGCATGGTAGATGATATTGTGCAACTTAACTTGTACACTAAGTTGTTTTACAAGCTCATCAGCATGGCTTTCGATCTGAGTATGGAAACCGATGATCACAGCTTTTGAGGCCGCAGCCAATTGGACGTCGGATTCCAATACTTCGCCAACACCTGTGGAGATAATATTGATTTCAGCTTTCTTAGAGTGAATC
>JACCVN010000530.1 GCA_013698165.1 Parachlamydiaceae bacterium
AATTTTAAAATAAACTTTAAAAAAAATATTTAAAAACAATAAAATTGGAAGTTATATAAATGAATAATACTACAATTAGTGTAGGACCTTATGTAAGTCTTGAGGGAAGGTTTATGAGTCCACTCGAACATACTCGCATGATATGTGGCCATGATAATGCGCATGTCACAATCTGGAAGGTCAAGCACTCACCGCTAAATGAAGCTATTTTGCTCATCTGCAAAAATTTTTCAAATGCTGAGTCTGGCTGTTTTTCTATCAAAGAAATAGGCGAGGTTCAATGGCTTGCAGATATAAATGTTAACACATCAATAGATAAATCATCTATTCATGTCGAAAATGATTTTACAAAAACTATCGATAAAGAGATTGCCGCAAAACAAGTTTTTGAAAAAGCAAAAGATGCATTTCCATCCTTAATACAACTGTGTACCATTGCCATTAAAGCGATAGATATTAATCTTGTATTAGGTTGTGAGGGCTACCCGGAGGATTTAAAAAATCTTTTTAGAATTTAGTACGCATATCACTTAAATTGATAGATGGGTGGCGTCAAAACCCCTGCATTCAACGATCGTAAGTGGGTCAATATAATTAATATTAACCACTTACGATCGTTGAATCCATGGGGTTTTCAATGTCAAATTAATGTAAGCATTTGCAGTTAGTGGCTTCTAAGTCCTCTTTCGCTTTTGACTTAACCTTGATTTTAAGCCGCTAATTCAAATGCTTACACCTTAATTTGACGACGTTGGGTTTTGGCACCGCCCAATAAATCAATAAAGACTCAATAGGTGCTTTTGGATATAGAAAATCACTTATAAACCATACGTTGCGAAGTCATTCATGGAGGGTCTTTCTGTTGGGTCTGGTCCAAATCCACGCCAAATAAGTTCCATCAAATCAAGCGGAATTCCTTTTTCCTCCGCTTCTTGATATAAGCGTTGTCTATCTTCCTCCGTGTAATTAGAATCTCGAGTTTCAATAAGACCTGCAAAACCTAAAGCTTCGTCCATACTACACTCTCGAACCTTTAAGGCCATTTTTGGTAAAACGCCGAACAAAACTTCGAAGGCAGTCACACTTAATGCATACACTTCGCAAGCTTGATGAAAATTCTCTATTTTTCTTTTATCGACTTTACCATTGGAATAGAGCATTTTTCTGGCCATCTCTATACCCATTAGTGTGGAGTTTCGATTACCGATAGTGCCACTTGCTAATCTATAAAGTTGTATTGCGATGAGCTCAGGTGCTGCATAGCCAATTGTGCCTTTCCATGTAAGTGATTCTTTGGGGTTTTTATGTTTTGCCATATTGATATAATTTCCGAAATCGATGACACGCACATCAACATCAGAAATTTTACTATCCGAGCCTGAGACATCATTTAGTAACATCGCATTTCCAGGTTTAATATCTCTATGGAAGATATGGTTATCCTGAAGTTCCTTTTCACCAAGGGCAAATTGACGTATTGCCTCAATCTTTATATCTATTGAAGTATTCTCAGATAGAAGTAATTTTTCTATTTCCCCGCCCTTCAATGATTGTTGCAAGAGAATAAGATGATTTTTCCCATTCGCATGGAATTTATAAGCTGCATAAGTTAATACAACATGAGGCAGTTTTAATTCAGCTGCACTCATTTCGTTATCAATTTCGCCGGTGTCGTTTGTCACAATAAGTTTTTTAACCACTAAATCGCCATATTGTTCAATCACATTTCCCGCAGTTTCTTCAATTTGATAAACAACACTAAATGCTCCATGACCGATTTTTTTTCCTATTTTTATAAATGAATACCTATCTCCAAGCTTAATGACAAAAATTCCATTTTTCTGAAATTCGTTACCTAATTCACGGATTTCCCCCGCCTTTAAATCTTTAGGCAAGCACTTTACAGCAGTTTTTTTAATTTGCTTAAGAGTCTGTTGGGCAATCTGTTTAACTTTCTTGGAGCCTGGTGTCCTGGACCCTGGTGTTCTGGACCCTGGTGTTTTAGATTCTGATTCATATAAAGCTTTAGCTTCTTGGGGATCTTCAAACAAAGTAGCCATTACATTTGCATTGGATAAATCTAGCTTAGGAACCTTCAAAAAAGATTGATTTATCTCTTTCGATTTTCTGCAGGAATTACCTACCTCGAATTCAAGCTGTCGAATATGAACTGTTTCTAAATTTATACTGGGAATGACAAAGTGCTCAGCTTTTTGATCTTTACTTTCACGATTTATTTCGGCGTTAAATTCAGGAGGGTGTATCTGCACAATATTTTGAAAAAAATCACTTATTTTTGCATTTGTTTCAAAGGTCTCTGACTGATCGATATTATAAAAAGTCATTTGCGGACACTCGGCTTTTTTATTTAAAGCCTCAAACATTATTCCTTGGGAAACAGATGCTACACCGACAATGCCATTAAACACCACTCCTCCTAAGTTTAACACAAACCTTTGTGTAACATAAAATCACGCTGATGTTAACATTAAATTTTAAATAATGATGTCTAATGAAATTAGAAAAATATATTGTCCTGCACTTAGGTTCTCATAAATTTGGGTAATGATAAGGCTTACGCGTGTGGCTTAATGCTGCCGCCGTATTCGCGGGTTAGGACAAAATATTACAATGATCTTTAAAACTTTGCTCTATTACCTAGTTAGGCATAAAATTCTAAAGTCGAGTCGGTAGTTTCTGTAGTTGTTTAAATAGAGCCTACACTAAATGGAAAATCTTCTAATGTACGATACATAATATAGGCGTCCTGGTAGCTACCATCAGGATTTTGAACAGCCTCTGGCAGTGTCTGAATAATGTTAAAGCCTAGTTTTCGGTAGAGATTTATCGCGGAAATATTTTGACTGAAGACCTTATTAAATTGCATCGCATGGAACCCAAGGTCTTTAGCTAAGTACAAGGAAGCCTTGATTAAAAGTGTGCCAATCCCTTGACCTCTGGAAGAGCTTCGCAGCATATAAGCAGCATTAGCAATAGGCATCGATTTATCAGAAAAATTTGGTTTAAGATAAAATCCACCAACCACTTCATCTGCGGATGAATGACAGACATAGACGTTTGAAGGCGCTTCCAGAAATCGGCGATGAAATTCCTCTATTGAATTGCATGCATAGGGGAATTGGCCACCTGTATCAACCACATAGCGAAATATGGCGTAGAGTTGAGTCTCATCTTTTTGACTGTAGGGGTCCAAGGTATAGCCTAAGACATTCAATTTTTTATAAATTTCTAACAGGTTTTCCATAGTAATGACTCATTTTGTTTATTATTTTTTAAGGCTTGAAAACCTTGCTTTTGAAAAAGATTAGGGGGGAATTGTGCCTCTTTTTCTATGTCAACATAGCATTGCTTATAGCCAATCTGCGTTGCTTCTTTTATGCAGAAATCGATAAGGATTTTCTCAAAACCCAAATCATGCATTTCAGGGTGCATACATATTTTTTCCAGCTGGCAAATATGTAGATCACTGCATTCGTAAGGAGATATTCCCGCCCCACCAATGATTTTGGACTCCATCTTCATAACGAAGTAGGAAGATCCCTTTTTTTGATAAGTTTCAAAGAGGTTTTCTAATCTGAAATGTTGATTGTCTTCAATGGATTTTAAAAAGGAGCTTCCCTTATGCACCTCTGTGAACAAATGCGCCAAGCCGGCATTATCCTGGACTAAAATTTCTGCCACGGTGATTTTTTGACGCAATCGTGAGTTTTTTAAACCCTTTGCATAGAGTTCAATCCCCCGATAGACAGTATTGATTTCGTCAGGAGTTAATGTGAGAAGAGCTTCTTTAGTTTGATTAAATGCTATGGGGTCAAAGGCATTAAGAACATTTCTTCCGATCTCAGTAAACTGTAAAAACCGTTTTCTTTTGTCATTGTCATCTGTCGCATATTTTATATACCCCTTTTTAAAAGCCTTGGTTATCAATCTGCTGACCGTTGATTTGTCTAACAGCAAACGCTCTGCAATATCTCCAACTGTGGGATATAGGCAGGAGTTTAACTCAATAAGTAGATGACGCTCTGCTAAAGTAACGCCAATGTCAAAATAGGCATCGTTGAGAAGCCCGAGCTCTCGTACGACATTTCTGGCATTTGTTCTTAATGTATTGATTTCCACGCTTGAAAGATTTTCCATATGCACCTAAATGGTTGTGTTATACAACTATATTGCCTGTTCGACTTTTTTTTGGCAAGAAAATAAATAGGCATCATCTCAAAACACAGATTAAGATTTATAGTTAAATAGTAATAAATTGCTTTTAAATTAAGTGTTATTATATCTTTAATATTAAGGGATGATGCTTAAAAGGGGGTTATATGGAATTAAACAGAGCTGAATTTATAAATAATGTATCAAATACTTGCCACAAGCAAGATGCTTTGATCGCTAGTGATGGTAAGGAGTTTGGTTTTTTTGATAGAATAAAAGAATTCTTTTTTGGGAAAAAGCGTAGTGAACATTTTTTGGAAGCTTGCAAAAATCTCGATGATGTACTTCCAAGCAAAGAATTCCAAAATCTGAATGGCCCTCAAAAGCTTGAGATTTTAGGGCGAATCCATCAAATTCAAAATTCCATCCTTTCACCTAAAGAACAATCAAACTGCAATGAGTTGATTGCTCATATAGACGATACAATTTTAGCTGATCCAGAAGAGCGACAAAAGCTCATTACCGATTTCTTTGACTCATTCAACAACGATCTTAATGATAAAAACTACCCATCGCTGATTAAGCATGCGGAAGAGATAATGGATGCTGTAGTAAAATCTGAACATTGCGATGAAAATGACATCAAACTAATTATAAATAAATGGAAAGAGGTATTAACATCAAATAGTTTTATTGTAAGTGGAAACATAACAGGAAGCAATTTATTTAGAAATTTTGATCGTCAACTAAGTAGAATTCTCATTGCAAAAAATAATGATCTTATTAATGTTCAAACTCAGTTATTAAATGATGTAAATGGAGATGATTTAAAATTGCAAAATCGTCGTAGTCCCATGGTCGAAACACAAAAGCAATTAGTGAATGATTTTTTTCTTAGCCAAGTAAATGATATAAAAAAATATATTGTTTTTTTTGCGAACGGACGTTCCAAAATTGATCTGCCAGATAAACAATTACGTCTTATGAGAGATGATTTCAAAGAAATATTTAACCAAATTAAATCTGATATGAAAATTGAGGCTAAATTGGGGAATCGGGAATACGTTGAACGTAGGCTTGATGGGATTTCTCAATACGCAACCAAA
Source organism: Parachlamydiaceae bacterium (assembly GCA_013698165.1). GTDB lineage: Bacteria > Chlamydiota > Chlamydiia > Chlamydiales > Parachlamydiaceae > JACCVN01. The sequence continues at coordinate 5,280 of JACCVN010000530.1, forward strand.
ATATTTGAAGAAACCCAACGCTTTTATGCCCCGGCTAGACTTTTAGAACTTCATCAATTAAAAGATGAACTGCTTTTTGAACCATCGAATTACCCAAAAAACATTTGATTGTTACTTAAGCCGAGACGGTACCCATTTCAGGATTTATGTGTTAGCAACATAGAAGAGAAGAACTTTAAATTTCTTATCCTTCAAGAGAAAATGATCTTTTTTTAGAAGTAAAGATCATTTTCTCCTGTATCCGATTTTCAGGAGCCTGAAATCATTTCGCCGCATCTGCTTTTTTAGCCCAAGAATCTTTAAGAGTAACAATCCGATTAAACACGGGTTTACCTAAAGTAGAATCAACAGGATCGACGGAAAAATAGCCTTGCCTTTCGAATTGAAAACGATCTCCTAGCTTGGCAGCTGCCAGAGAAGGCTCAATCATGCATCCATTTAAAACCTCTAAAGATTTAGGGTTAAGGTATGTAAAGAAATCTGCATCCCCAGGACTTTCAACTGAAAGCAATAAATCATAGAGCCTTACTTCAGTAGGTATTGCATTTTTGGCCGATACCCAATGGATCGTTCCTTTCACTTTACGCCCCTGAGGATTTTTGCCTAGTGTTTCAGGATCGTAATTGCAATGGACAGCTACCACCTTTCCTGTGTTGGGATCCTTATCTACGCTTACGCAAGTCATGCAATAGCTGTGGCGCAGACGGACTTCCTGGCCTGGTGCCAGACGATAAAAATCTTTCTGAGGATGTTCTTGAAAGTCTTCTTGCTCGATATAAATTTCCTTATTAAATGGGACCTTCCGGGTCCCTTCCTTAGGAATATCATGAGGCCATAAAGGCGCATCGAATTCTTCGGATTTGTCGTCAGGATAATTATCGATTATCACTTTGAGGGGCCTTAGCACGGCCATTACACGCGGAGCTTTTGTGTTTAAATCATCGCGGATGCAAAATTCAAGCTGTGATACCTCCACCGAACTGTTTGCTTTAGCCACACCGACTAAATCGCAAAACTTTCGAATCGATTCAGGGGTATAACCTCTGCGGCGCAAGCCAGAAATCGTAGGAAGGCGGGGATCATCCCAACCGCTTACATTCTTATTTTCAACCAATTGCAGCAGTTTCCTCTTGCTCATCACAGTATATTTTAAGTCCAATCGGGCGAATTCATATTGACGGGGACGTGAAGGGAAATCAGCCTGTATATTATCTAAAACCCAATCATATATTTCACGATTATTTTCAAACTCAAGTGTGCAAATGGAGTGGGTGATCCCTTCAAGGGCGTCGGAAATAGGATGAGCGTAATCGTACATAGGGTAGATGCACCATTCGTCCCCCGTCATGTAATGGTGGGCAAAGCGGATCCTGTATAATAGTGGATCTCGCATCTTCATGTTAGGTGATTCCATATCGATTCTAGCGCGAAGAACATACTTTCCGTCAGGAAATTCACCCTTGCGCATGCGGTCGAATAAATCAAGATGTTCGGCAATGGGACGAGATGCAAAAGGACTGATTCTTCCTGGCTGTGTGACAGTTCCGCGATATTGGCGAATCTCTTCCTCGTTAAGGCCGCACACGTAAGCTTTTCCTGCTTTGATCAATTGTACGGCAAATTCATACATTTTCCCGAAATAGTCGGAAGCGTGAAAAAGACGCCCTTGCCAGTCAAACCCAAGCCAATGGATATCCTCCTGAATCGAATTTTCGTAGCGTACATCTTCTTTTGTTGGATCGGTATCGTCAAATCGTAGATGACAAACACTTTTATATTCATCGGCTATTCTAAAATTCAAACAGATCGATTTAGCATGGCCAATATGAAGAAAACCATTCGGTTCAGGCGGAAAGCGGGTAATAATTTTACCATCATTTTTTCCAGCTTTTACATCCTCTTCTACAATGCGGCGAATAAAATCCTTCCCAACAGATTCTTTGGATTCCTTTTTAACGTTGGCGTCTTCCATATTGTCTCCTTACATGAATATGAAGAAGAATAACCTAAATTTGAGATAATTCTAAATC
>JACCVN010000553.1 GCA_013698165.1 Parachlamydiaceae bacterium
TCTCTGGACGACTTAAAAAGTACTTATGAGTCTGTTGAAGAGTTATATCGCAATGGTTTGCGTTGTATCTCTGACATGTACACCATTAAAGCAAATACAGCTGAAGCAGAAATGGAATTAATTTTACAGAGGTCGGCAGTTTCGATTGCACTGGGTAATTTGAACTCTTATTTAGGGTTACCTTTCGATTGTCAACTTCTTATAGCACCCCTAGAAGAACCTCCGGTCGATCAAGTCTCCTGCAGAGATATCACAGCCTTAGTTTGCGAAGCGGAAAACAAGCGTGCCGATCTCCAAGCTAAGTATGCATTGCTTAATGAGAAAGAGGCCATCCTAAAAAGGGAGAAAGCCAACTATCTTCCTAAGCTAAGTGTGGATGGCAATGCGGGTGTCCAGCACTATTTGCGAGCTCAGGATAAGCCTAAGGGGCTCGATTATAATATCGCCCTCAGCTTTAACGCTCCTCTTTATACTGGGGGTGAGGCTGCCGCACGTAAACGTATGGCTTGGGCCGATATTCAGACGGTCAATTACGACATCGATCAGCAAAGATTAGCGATTGTCAAAGAAATTTCCATTTATCATAGACAGTTTGAAGCTTCACAAGAGCTTTTTGTGCTTGTCAAGAGTTATATGGAGAATGCTGAACAAACATTTGACGGAGCTTTAGAGCGCTATAAGGCCGGAACAATTTCTATATTTGATTTGACAGTAGCCCAAAGGTTGCTTGCCCAAGCGCGTATTCGACGGGCCGAAGCAAAGTCCTCATGGTATCGGGATCTTGCAGGTCTTTCATATTCTATGGGTGTGATTGCAAAGAAGGTTTGCAACAATAATTGACAGGGTTGAAATGCTCGATAAGGAAAATTTATGTATAAATTTCTGATCACTTTTTTACTTGTTTTGATGACGGCTTGTTCGACATCTCCTCAGAATGTGGAAGTTAAGAAAACCGCTGTGCCGGTGCATGTTGTTGAAGTCGTTGAAATCGATCTGCCGCGTTATATTGAAACAATCGGTTCCTTGAAGCCGGTTACTTTTATAGAAATTCGTCCACAAGTCTCAGGCATTCTTGCCGAAGTCAATTTTACAGAAGGTCAGCTTGTCTCTAAAGGGCATCAGCTATTTGCGATCGATTCTTCGCCTTATAAAATCCGGTTGCTTGAAGCCAACGCCCAAAAAGAAAGAGATGCAGCCGTCTTAAGTGCCGCCCGAAAGAAAATGGACCGCTTTCAAGGGCTTGCGAAAAAAGACTTGATCTCTCAGCAAGAGTGGGATGAGCTGATTTTAGAAGTCGCAAAGCATGCTGCACAGCTTCAGGCGGATGAAGCAAAGGTCGCTGCAGCAGCTTTAGATTTTAAGAATTGTTCCATTGCTTCTCCAATAGCAGGTAAAACAGGCCGTGTGGGATTCCATGCGGGCAGTCTTGTCACTTCTTTTCAACCCGCATCTCTTGTAGCGATCGCCTGCATCGATTGTTTAACAGTAGAATTTAATGTCACTGAACAACAATTTTTACAATTGGGTCAAATGGGCGTTCTGTCAAAAAACGCTGATGGAATCATTAAATTGCCCATAGAGGTCTCTTCAATGCGAGCTAAGGGACATTCATCAAATGGGTTTTTGACGTTTTCAGACTATGAGTTCGATATCAGATCAGGCCTTTTAATGATGCGTGGAGAAATTGAAAATGATCAAAATTATTTTCTTCCGGGTCAAAGTGTAAAGGTGAAGCTTCCAATAGAAATGGCCAGAAATGTTATTTTAGTCCCGGAAAAAGCGATTAAAATCAATCAGCAAGGCCCCTACGTCTATCGCATTAATGAAGGAAATCAGGCAGAACTTTGTCAGATTTGCCAGGGAGAAGTATTTGGTAACGATGTCTCAATTCTTGAAGGAGTGCAGAAGGGGGATTTAATTGTCACTGAAGGGCATCTGCGTCTATATCCAGGTGTAGCTGTTGAGCCTATCATTTTTGGCAGGGATCTACGATGAATATTTCCGAGCCTTTCATCCGTCGCCCTGTCATGACAGCTTTGCTCACTCTTGCTTTAGTCATTGCTGGATTTCTGGCCTTTTTTCAGTTGCCTGTCAGCGATCTACCAAACATCGAATATCCACGTATCACTGTCGAAGCTTCATATGCCGGGGCTTCGCCGGAAACGATGGTCAATACTGTCACTAAACCACTGGAAAAAGAACTGGTCAATGTTAGCGGTGTCAAAGAAATGTCCTCACGCAGCTCAAGAGGTTCTTCGGTCATTCATCTCGATTTCGATCTCGGCAAAAATGTCGACGATGCCACAAGAGAAGTGCAGTCGGCTATCAGCCGCGCAGAGTCATCACTACCGGCAGATATAACACAGAGGCCTTATTATTATAAAAAGGAAGCGAGTCAAGGGCATATTGCTTATCTCCTGTTAACATCTTCTAACGAAAGCACTGCCAACTTAAGAGAATATGCCGATATTTTCATTGAGCAGCGCCTGGCACGTATCGAGGGTGTGGCTGGCGTTGAAGTCTTTGGAGCTCCTTATGCGATTAAAATCTATGTGAATCCCGACCTGATGGCAGCACGAAATGTTTCTGTCGATCAGCTTATAAATGCTATTAAACAGCAAAATGCTGACTTGCCCCTAGGCATTATTGAAACAGACGCCAAAAAGCTTTCGATTGAACTCAATGGCCTTTTACAAAATGTTAAAGATTTTGAAGAATTGATCGTGGCAGATGGCCCTGTGCGCCTGAAAGATATCGCCACAGTGTCTGATCAGGGGAACGACACGGGTGAGTTCCATTATATTACAAAAGATGTCAACCAAATAGCCCTGACGATCGGGGTACAGAAAATGAGCAGCGGAAATACTGTTGCAATATCAAAAGCTATTCAGAAGGCCTTGCCTGAAATTATCCAAAACTTACCCCCCTCCATGGACCTGAAGTTGTGGTTTGATAAGGCTGTTTGGATTCAAGAATCGATCGTTGATGTGCAATGGTCGTTAGGAATTGCTTTTTTTCTGGTGGTTGGTGTGATCTACTTATGTCTGGGGCGACTTTCAGAGGCATTAATTCCAAGCGTAGCATTGCCAATGTCCCTTTTGGGTACATTTGTCGCAATGTATTGGTTAAATTTTAGTCTTGATATTTTATCAATGCTGGCCTTGACTCTTTCGATCGGTTTTGTCGTCGATGATGCCATTGTAGTGGTGGAAAATATCGTCAGACATAACACAAAAGGCTTGTCTATTTTAGAAGCGAGCTTAAAAGGGTCGAAAGAGATTTGCTTTACAATTGTCTCTATGACCCTTTCGCTGGTGGTTGTATTTACTCCTTTATTGCTAATGGGAGGAATGCATGGCCGATTGTTCCACGAATTTAGCATGACTCTAGCGATTGCCATTTTGATTTCAGGTGCCGTTTCTTTGACATTAACTCCTATGCTCTGTAGTCGTTGGCTGCCGTCCCATGATCATCAAACTCGTTTACAAAATGTTGCAACAGCTGTCAATACCAATTTCGTGCGATGGTATGGCAAGTCTCTCAAATGGGCCCTAAAATTTCCCAAGTCTATTCTTGCGGGTGCTTGCTTCTGTTTTGTGTGTGCAATCCCGCTATTTAATCACCTAACAGTGGACTTATTTCCGAAAGAAGACAGAGGATTTATGTATAGCATCGTTCATCTGTCTCAAGGGCTTTCAGCTGAACGTACACGTGAATATCAGTCAAAAATCGAAAAAATTATTCAAGCTAATCCTGCCGTGGAAAGCTTCATCGATTTAAGCCAGGAAAGCTCGCAGATTTTTGTGGTGCGCTTGCTACCGCATTCCCAACGCCTTCCACAAGAACAAGTGATAGAACAGATTCAAAATGGGATCGATGCAATTCCAGGTACGCGCGCTTTTACTTTAGCATGGCAGCTGATCAACGTTGACTTAGATATTGCCAATGGGGGTGACTATAAGTACCAAATGCGTGGCCTGGATCCTCAGGAGTTGAAAGTTGCGGCAGATAGCCTATTAGCAAAGATGCAGGGAAATTCCGATTTTACTTTTGCCCGGCTAGACCAGCAGCAAGATACCCCTAAATTGGCAGTAAAAATGAATGAGGAAAATGTGTGGAAACAAGGATTTTCTCTCCTCGAGATTCAATCACTATTACAGAAGGTTTTTTCTGGTGCAACGGTCACTCACCTGCAAAAAAATGGGCAGCGATATAAAGTGTCGTTAGCATTAGACCGCAGCTTTGGTAAAAGTGTCAATGCATTAGAAAATCTTTACCTGCATAGGGCTGATGGAACTCCTGTGCCTTTAAAAGCTATTGCCAGCTGGGAGGAAAAATTGGGTTCTCCGTCTATAAAGAGGATTGATCAACTGCCGACGATCAGTCTGAATTTTGCAATAAATAAATCTCTTCCTCCAAATGAAGGGATTCAGAAGTTAGAAATATTAGCTGATGAGGCGCTTTCGCAAGGTGTTAAAGGTCGCCTGCAAGGATCTGCGGCCATGATTGCTTCAGCCTTACAAGAGACGGGCCTGCTTCTTTTATTTTCTGCGATAGCCATGTATATTGTTTTGGGAATGCTCTACGAGAGTTTTATTCATCCTATCACAATTCTCTCCTCATTACCCTTTGCTGGGCTTGGGGGTGTTTTAACACTTTTGCTTTTTGATGAACCCTTATCCATTTATAGCGTTGTAGGGTTTTTACTACTGATTGGCATTGTTAAAAAAAATGGGATCATGGTTGTCGATTTCGCTATCGAAATGCGAAAGGACTTATCTATTTCCCCGGAAAAAGCGATCTATGAGAGCTGCCTAGTGCGTTTTCGACCCATCATTATGACCACTGTCGCAGCGATTATGGGGGCTCTGCCTATTGCCTTTGGCTTGGGCGAAGGTGCTGACTCCAGACGCGGTCTCGGGCTAGTCATTGTGGGGGGATTACTTTTTTCCCAGCTGCTCATCTTATACGTTACACCAGTGATCTACTTGCTACTCGAAAGGCGTTCTGTAGCCTGCTGCGAGACACAGCATGCGTTAGCAAGATAGCTAAGGACGAAATCAAGGACAATAACGACATAAACGACAAAGGGCAATAACGACATTAACAAAGGGCAATAACGACGAATAAGGATATTAACAACTAAGTACTATCGTCGCGATTGCCCCTTTTGGTTGATCGCATTAAACGTGATTGCATAAGTCCAATAGCTACGGGTTAGGGTGTTGTTTTTGTGCAAAAAATTGGGTTTTTTATTCACATGAATTTAAGTATATTTAGGTATAACCTATTTGAGGTAATGTATTGCGAAATATACCGCACAAATG
>JACCVN010000025.1:0-2500 GCA_013698165.1 Parachlamydiaceae bacterium
TTTTTTTTTTTTTTTTTTAAAAAACTCTGCAAGCTTTGATTTCTCGGTAGTTTTCTACTGAGAAAGCTCAGGCACTAGTCTGGATTATATTTTGTTCCCTTTTACTTGTGTTTTTTCATCCTCTCTCTTCTTACCCAAATTTATCCTTCGGGATTTGACCGGGGATGAAGATGATGAAGATTAATAATGGGTAAATGCTGGGTAATCCCGGAATTAATTCGAAGTTTTTTCGATTAGACTTCCCGAAGGAACAAATGTAATTTTGGACGTCACCTATATATTTTTTTTTACTAGTTTTTCTCTTGTCTAACCGTGTTTAAGGAAAAATCAACAGCTTCATGAAAGTGATACCTGTTTCTTTAATCACAACAAATACAACTTTCAACGATGGATACCTAGGTTACTGGATCGATGAAGAACGCAGCAAACTGCGTTAATTAGTGTGAATTGCAATATATCGTGAATCACCTAATTTTTGAATGTAAATGACGACTTTGGCTTCGGCCTTAGTTACGGCTGATTGAGTGTCTTTTTCTAAACCTTTCCGCTTTTTAAAAACCTAATAAATTTTTAGATTGTCGGGTGTTGGGGTTCTGGATCTAATTGAAGATTAGGAGCTCTTAAATATACCAGGCTAATCACCTCTAAAAACACATCAGGATCATTAATTGTTTATTTATTTAAACAATAAAGTGGGCTTGTTTTAATGTGGTACCAATATTTATACCTAAAAAAATATAAATATATATTACCCGTGTTTTTTATGTGTTTTAGTACCTGATAAAACTTTATCAAGCCCATTATCCTTAAAAAAATTTTTTTTTTAAAAGGGTTTGGCAATTATAGGACCTCAATTAGACGGGAAAACCCCCTGAACTTAAGCATATTAATAAGGGGAGGAAAAGAAAATAACTATGATTCCTTTAGTAACTGCGAGTGAACCGGGAAAAGCGCAACCTGAATCCTTGGGAGTAATTCTCTTTTTGGAGTTGTGGGTCAGTGGTCAATATCAAAGGGTATGAAATGCTGAATAAGTCACTTGGAACAGTGCGCCATAGAGGGTGAAAGCCCCGTGATTCAGATTATTTTGTATTTGGAGTTATTAATCCAGCGAGTCGCGTTGTTTGAGAGTACAGCGCAAAGTGGGAGGTAAATTTCTCCTAACGCTAAATACGACCAGTAAACCGATAGTGTACAAGTACCGTAAGGGAAAGGTGCAAAGAACTTTGAAAAGAGAGTTAAAAGTGCTTGAAATCGTTGAAATGGAAGGGATTGCTCTAGGTAGCTGGGGAGTATGGAGTCGTATTGGAATAGTATTGTGGTAGATGTAGGGAGTGAATTTTCGAATTTACCTCTTGGTTTATTTGCGGTATTATTTCGGTATTATTTCTATATTCTTCGATCAACCACTCTGATAGTTAACGGGTTTGACCTCTCAAGCGGTATTCCGGTAGGTTTTCTTACTGGGTGAAACTGTGAACTTTTCCGTTAGCTTATCATAGGATAAAAAACTCCAAAGCTTTAGGGCGAGATTCTATGGAATCCGGTTTTTTTATCGTGGTTATCTACTTGTAGATAATTGTGGTAGATTTATTGAAATTTTATAGATGAACATTTGGGGGGTTGGTATACTGAATCAATCCACCCGTCTTGAAACACGGACCAAGGAGTGCAACATGCATGCGAGTCATTGAGTTTTTAAAACTCAAAGGCGCAATGAAAGTGATTCCAGAGAATCTTGAATTTGTTCTTGATGCATCTGGGACCGATTTTTCGGTTTACTGAAGGATTTGAGTTTTAGCATGCATGCTGCGACCCGAAAGATAGTGAACTATACCTGTAAAGCATGAAGCCAGAAGAAATTCTGGTGGAAGTGCCTAGAGATACTGACGTGCAAATCGTTCTCGTTATATGGGTATAGCGGCGAAAGACCAATCGAACTATCTAGTAGCTGGTTTCCTTCGAAGTTTCCCTCAGGATAGCTGAAATTTAAAGGTAGTTTCATCAGGTAAAGAAAATGATTAGAGGCATTGGGAGTGAAAAACTCTTAACCTATTCTCAAACTTTAAATGGGTGAGATGTCGGTTTTTCTTAATTTGAATTCCGGCTTTTGAATACAGAGTTTCAAGTGGGCCACGTCTGGTAAGCAGATTTGGCGATGTGGGATGAACCAAACGTCTTGTTAAGGTGCCCAAGATTACGCTCATGAGACACCATAAAGAGTGTCGATCTATTTTGACAGCAGGACGGTGGCCATGGAAGTCGGCATCCGCTAAGAAGTGTGTAACAACTTACCTGCCTAATGGATCGGCCTCGAAAATGGATGGCGCTTAAGCGCAATACCCATACAAGACCTTCGAAGTATTTATACTTTGTTGAGTAGAAGGTAAACGTGGAGGTTGCTGGGCAACTTGGGAGTGATCCTGGGTGAAGCATCCTCTAGTGCAGATCTTGGTGGTAGTAGCAAATATTCAAATGAGATCCTTGAAGACTGAAGTGG
>JACCVN010000575.1 GCA_013698165.1 Parachlamydiaceae bacterium
CAATTTGAAGATTGTCAAAAAGTCAGCCTTCAAATTTTAAAGGTCAAGGATCTGCCCGAAAACATTCGAGAATGTGTAGAGAGCAACTTAGGTTTTGCCAACGCTAAGCTTATTGAAGCCTGTGACCTCATACCACAAAATGCAAAAAAACTACAAGAAATAGAAGCAGCAGATTAGTATACTCAACATAGCTGAATCTTAGAAATTTCGGCTGCGCCAAAGCCTCAGGGCTGTGCTCATTTAAGGCCCTGTATTGTATAATACAGGTCTTTTAAATGAGCTCAACCGCGAGAGCTTTCACGCTAGAAATAGTCGAAAATTCTACCTTGACAGGGTACTAGGGCAGTATATATAAAAGAAGCCAAAAATTTGCTGCACACCGCGAAATGCAAGTAGTTAATTTTAAATTAGCAGTCCCCTATTATCTTTTTCAAAACATATTGCAATCATCCTGTCCATCCTGCCGCTTGCGATCCTGCTTATCCTGTCTGCTGTTAGGAATATACTAATGCTTTTTTGGGCTGCATGCGTTGTGTATGTTTATGCGTTGGGGATGCTATAGCGTTGATGCGTTGAGTCTGTTCCAATGTTTTTTTGAGGTCTGCGAGACCAGCAGGCTACTGTCCAGCCCTGAAGGCTGCTACAACAAGTCGTATTTCATCGTAATTGTATTCTTCTGGGAGCTTTTCTTTAATGGGTCTCAGGCGTTCAATGCCCACTTCTTTGATGGCATTTAAAATTTGGTTTTCGCGTTCTTTAGAGATGAGGATTGATAAATCCACATTTTTACCTCCCTCCCCTCTTTCAATGGCATCAGATAAATGTGCGACAATTGTGCCGACTGAAAGACCGCGGCTAAAAGCAATTTCAGAGAGATTTTGATTTTTCTTAAAAAAACTGAAGGAAAGATTGGAAGAATCTATATTTATAGGCCTTGGACCTGCATCAGCAACTTTAACCTTTTCAATCTTCTTTACATTAGTTTCAGTAAATTGATTCGGAGCAATATTCATATCTGTACAGAACTTATCAATTGCTTGCATAAAGCGCACGCCGTAGGCATCGAGCTTAAAACGTCCCACTCCATTTATAGAAACGAATGCCGATTCATTGATTGGCAAGAATGTAGCCATTTCAATGAGTGAGCGATCAGCAAATACACCAAAAGGCGGAAGATTTTCAGCTCGAGAAATTTCTAAGCGCAAAGCCTTTAAGCTTATTAAAAGATCTTCATGACAATTGCTTGGCAAACTTTCTTTAGCTTTTTCTTTAAAGATTTTTTTCCGGAATTCAACTTTTTTCTCACCTTTTACAACACTTCGGGAAGTTTCTGTCCATTTTAAAACAGGGAATCGATCTCCGCTGTGCTGCAAGAAACCCATCCCGATGAGTAAATCGATATAATAGCGGATTTCTGGCTCAGAGCATTCTCCCATCAAGTTATAAGTCGATAGCTTATCATGTCCATGATTGAGTATAGGTTGACTTTTTGAGCCTCTAAGGACATCAATAAGATGCTTGATTCCAAAGCTTTCCCTGATTCTTGACACACAAGAAAGAATTTTTTGAGCGATAATCGTCCCATCCATTTTCTCTTCACTATCGATGCACTGATCGCATCCGTGGCATTCGCGGGAATGATAAGTTTCTCCAAAATATCGAAGGAGAGCTACTCGCCTGCATCGAAATGCGGAACATAGCGAAAACATCGCTTCAGTTTTTGCAATTGTTTTAGCTCGCAATTTAGGATCAGTAATCTCATCAGCAAATAGCTTGTAAAGCATAATATCTTGGCCGCTAAAAAGCATCATGCACTCAGCAGGCAGCCCGTCGCGGCCCGCGCGCCCAATTTCCTGGTAGTATTGTTCTATGGTGCGAGGCATATCATGATGCAGGATATAGCGAACATCGGGCTTATTTATGCCCATACCAAACGCAACTGTGGCTACCATTAAAGGCGTTTTATCATGGATAAAATCATGCAATGCCCCATGCCTGTCCTTGTCGGACATCCCCGCATGATAACGGCCAACGTTATGCCCTTCATCCTTGAGCTGTTGATAAAGCGAGTCCACAGTTTTGCGTGTAGAGGCATAAATAATTCCAGACTCTGCAGGGTGCTTTTTGATAAATGCTTTAATTTGAGCCGCCGGAGAACTCTTTCGATCAATACGAATTAACAAATTAGGACGATCAAAACTACCCCTGGCGATATAAGGATTTTTCATCGCCAGCTGTTGCATGATATCCGTTTGGACCTCTGCAGTCGCAGTGGCCGTCAAGGCCATGACAGGAAGATTTGGGAAGTTAAGTTTTAGCAAAGAAAGCTGGCGATAATCGGGACGAAAGGAATGTCCCCATTGTGAAATGCAATGGGCTTCATCGATCACAAAAAACGAAAGATCCAAGGACTTCAACCGTTCTAAAAAAGTCCCATCAGAAAAACGTTCAGGAGCAATATATAACAGTTTGTAGGCAGAAAGATTTTGAAAAATCTCATTCATTTCTCTATAGGGAAGTGCACTATTGATATAAGCTGCCGAAATGCCATTTTTAATGAGTGCTGACACTTGATCTTGCATCAAGGAAATTAATGGAGAAACCACCACTGCAGTGCCCTTGCAAAGCATTGCAGGCAGCTGATAGCATAAGGACTTACCCGCTCCGGTGGGAAGGATCGCCATAACATCTTGACCTTGCAAGACCGCCTCAACGATTTCCTTTTGTGAAGAGCGAAAAAGATTGTATCCAAACCACCGTTTAAGGTGATCCTCTAATGAAGGACTGACTGTATTAA
>JACCVN010000216.1 GCA_013698165.1 Parachlamydiaceae bacterium
GTTTTTTAGCATTTGTTCACCCTTCTACTGTCTTTGTAACCAATAGAATGTGACAAATGCTATTTTTATTTAAACTGTTTTATTGCTAAAATTTTTATTCACCACGCAAATCTCCGAAGAGCCAAAAATATCCATTTTCAATTGTGAATCTATAAGTGACAGAACAGCACCGCTCAATAAATCGAGGGATACATGATCGTATATTCAAAGAGAATTATAAAATTCGTTAACGAAATAAAAACTAGGACCAAAGAGATTCTTGCTTTTGAAATTAGAGTGAAAGTTTTAGGCGACCGGTTTATTGATGTCTTGAGAGCGTGTTCCTATCCAATCTCAGTAGTTGTGTATAATAACAAAAGTATGCTTGGATATTTTGATCCAAGTTTTTTTGAACTTGGGTTCCATGAAACATTGATGCATGTGAGTCGAGAGCAGCTTGATAATATTATTAGGCATGAGCTGGCACACTACATGTTATTCATACAAAGCAGGGGTGGAGCACAGCCGCATTCAAATGAATTTAGAGAATTTTGTCGTAGCAAAGGTTGGGGTGAGGAAGTATATAGGGCGACTTTCTCTTTAGAAAATGCTAAGAATTCTTATTGCGATGACAATGGAATATTACGGAAAATCCAAAAGCTAATGGCTCTCACAGCTAGCAGCAACCCCAACGAGGCAGAGCTTGCTATGGTTAAATCTCAACAGCTCCTGTTAAAACACAATCTTGAATCGAAATCGATATCGGAACTAAATGATGAAAAAGTTTTCCTCATACGCATTATGAAGCAAAAAAAAGAAGATGCCAAAATGCGAGCCATCGCAAAAATTCTGGAAACATTTTTTGTGAGCATTGTTTACAGTCGGCATGAAGGATATACATATCTTGAAGTTCTCGGGAGTGGTCTAAATATTGAAATTGCTGAATATGTGTCGGAAATTCTTCAAAGCGAACTTGATCATCTGTGGAAGCTAGCTCAGAAGCAACATGGGCAGTTGAAAGGGAAAATTGCGAAAAATTCATTCCTTTTAGGGATTGCTAAAGGATACTGCGAAAAAATTAATGCTTTGAAACGAGATTACAGCGGTGAAATTATCAATGCATTAACAGTTATCGAGAAAAATCTTGCCGAAGCCCAATCCATGGCATATCCACGTTTACGTATGACCAAAACAACTCGAAATTATTGCCAGGAATCTTCTGCCTTAGGAGAAAGAATGGGAAAGCAATTGAATATCAATCCTGCGGTTAAGTCTTCCATGACGCATGGTGGATTGCTGGAGTATGCAAAGGGGTAGTTAATGAAGTCACGGACGGACGACATTAATGATAGTAAGACAATAAGAGGAAACCCAAACATATTTTAAGAGAGATGAACCCTTGCCAGGGTTATGAGGGCTTTTTTTGCATACCCAATGCTTTTACCCTCTACTGCATGAATGATTTCTCCCGTTTCAAGATTTATAAAAATTGTCATGTACTTGTGTCCCTTACGTATACTGAATTCATCAACACCTAATGGTCCGAATGGGCTAATTATATTGCAGTTCATTTAAAAAAGGCCCTGTATTACCCTTCACAAGCCGCCCTTTTGGGACTCATAATCAAATATTCCCTACCCATAGTTTGCCCCTATCGGGACTACACTACCGGCTTTACACAATTAGCCCCATTCGGGGCATAATCCTGCCGGGGAAGTAATGTGCCATTTTAGCTCGACAAAATGTTTTCCTGTTTTATCTAAAAGGTAAAGCTTCCCAACAACATTTGATGGACAAGGCTTTGAGAAGCTTTAAGGATGTAAACGTTGTCAAATTTAGTTCTTCAAAACTCTGTGGATTTTGCCCGAAAGGGGCTAGTTATATTTTTTTTCCCCAAATGCGGCTAGTTATATTTTATGCCCCGAATGGGGCTAATTGTAACCAACACCGCAATATAGACACTTTTTGCTTTAGCAAAAAAATTTATTCTGATAAACCTAAAGTTCAAAAACTCAAAAAGTTTATCAATAATGAAGATGAA
>JACCVN010000008.1 GCA_013698165.1 Parachlamydiaceae bacterium
GTGTCATTGAGCTTGAATGTTTGGTATACGACAAAGGCAATGAGGTGAAGGTATCGATCTTCAACAGCCCTCCGTGAGATTTGGGGAATTTGTGACTTGATGACCGAGTATGCGTAATAACGTATACATTCGTAACTTAGGTTTAGGTGCTGTACGACTGACTTGATGTCGAGATATATTGCTTGTAAGGTATCTAAATCAGCTAGACTGGTTTTGATTTTAGACGGCCGTGTTGTGTGATTAGGCTTTTTCAGTAATGTGAGGCGGTATCGCCAGCCTTCCTCGACCCCATCTCCAGGCTCTTTTTCAAGGAGATCATCGAGCTTTGCGTACTGATGTTTACTGAGGTGATTTTCGATAATTTTGTCGAGGCCCTGTTGGCGGCTATTGAGAGCTGCAATAATTAAGTCAGCCAAGACGTAATATTTTGGGATCTCAATTTTATTTTGAGTCAGTATTTTGATGGTTTCAAGCAGTATCAATTTAGGTCTGAACTGAACGCGTACAAGAGCCTCAATGCCATTGGCTATGAAAGATTTCGCAGATTTATCAAATGGGGTATAGCCGAAATATTCCAAAATGGCATGCTGGTGACGTGTGTAAGTTTGTTTGTGATAATCATCAATGCCAATTTCATCAGGATTAATGCCGATCTGGTGTCCAACATACTCAATATCTGTTTGTCGGAAAAGCCTAGCGAAGAATTTATGGCAAGCCTTAAAGTAGCCAGCCGTTACGAGAAAACAAATTTTATTGATAGGCGTTCGCAAGCTCTCAATAGACTCCTCAAGCATTAATGGCAACGAAAAGAATCGTTTACGCTCCACGCTATTGAATACAGGAGGGGAATCGAACGCTTCCTCTTCGATGCTATTAAATATTTTCATCCGCTTAATGACAAATCCAAATCTATTGTGTAAACGTTCCTTTTCACTAGTGAGAGGATAAAACTCACATCCGACAACTCAAGAGCAAAATACGTCGAAATTTTGACGAATCAACTAGCGAAATCCTATGGTACTTTTCGACCTTTTGTTTAAACTCACCCTAAATGAGTTAGCAAAAGTTAAAAAGAGTTGAATCCGTTTAGTTATTTTTTGATTCGAGAGTGCTGATTCTCCTGCTGGCTCTGTTGGCATAAAATTATATACTTCTTGCGCTGCATGGCAGAAAATAGCATACTGGTCAGATTATAGACTTCTGCCAATGGTGTGGATTGTTATACCGGCCTATGTACACCGGTGCATCGGTGTATTAGTTAGAATTTCCCATTTGGACCATCGCGAAAGCTCCCAGGGTTTGACTCTCGCAAGTCACCCAATATTACAAATATAGGGTGACTTGCGATAGTCAAACCCTGGGGCTTTGGCGCGGTCAAAAAGGGAAATTCTAACTATAGGCCGGTATAATGCGCTTCGCTGTGATTCTTTATATATTTCTAGCTTTTAGTAGTGCAGGTTTCGCAGATTTTTGTTGTCCCAGCGGCAAAGAGGATTTACTGCGTGATCTTATTACTGTTGAGGAAATTAACCGACGCCTAAATGATCGATATCCGGTCTTCTACAATCATCTTTTGCAAGGCGGCTATATTAGCATGCCTTCTTGCCGTATGGGTCAATCAGGTGAAATCGGCTTTGGCTATGCTTCAGTTCCCCCGTACAGACTATGGAATTTACGCTGCCAGCTTTTGGACCGGTTAGAACTTTCCGGCAATTATCGCATTTTTAATGGAGTCGATGATCCTGTATTAACGGTTCATGGGTTTGGAGATTTTGCTGATAAAGGAGCAAATCTTAAGCTTGCGCTTATTCATCCTGAAGAGAGTGATTATAAGTTGCCTGGTTTTGCCATCGGACTCGAAGATTTTATGGGGACCCGTGCATTTAAAGCCGGTTACATTGTTCTTACAAAGGTTTTTATCGACCAAAGGTTGGAAATCAGCCTTGGATACGGTAGAAAGCGTATTAATGGCTGGTTTGGAGGGCTGCATTGGATGCCCTTCAGGGAAAGCAAAAATTATTATCTTCGAAATTTGGCCTTTACAGCCGAGTATGATGCCACACCCTATAGAAATTGCGACATCGAGCCGCACCCCAAAGGGAGAACTAAGCGCTCCCCTATAAATGCCGGATTGAAGTATCGACTTTGGGATAGTATTGACTGCTCTTTGAGCTATATCCGAGGAGAAAAATGGGCCTTTACGTTATCGGGATATTACAATTTTGGATCGTCAGAAGGGTTGCTCCCCAAGCTGGATGATCCCTTCCCTTATAGGGCTCCGGTAAATATCGAACCACTTGGGCCTTTACGGCCAGAGGTCGTGCTGGTTCAGGACCTTGTCTATGCGTTTCGTGAACAGGGTTTTGAGATTTTAGAAAGCTGGCTCTCTTTCAACAAGCATGGGGAGAAAGTCTTGCGCTTAAGGGTTTCCAACGATATTTACCGCTATGAATGCAATGTGCGGGAGAGGCTAAATCACCTTGTCGCTTTTCTGATGCCTTCGAATTTAGCAGAAATAATCATCGCCATTGACTGTGAGGGGATGCTTATTCAGGAATATCATTACTCATTGCCTTATGTGAGAGCTTATGCCAATAAGGAGATTGGAGATTATGAATTAAAAGTCCTTTCACCTCTAACTGAAGCGACATTTCCTGATGAGGTGACCGACTGGCGACTTTTTAAGCGCAATTCACAGCTATTCTGTCCGGATCTACTACCAAAGACTTATGGCTATTTTGGAAGCTCCACAGGTAAATTTAAATATGCCGCAGGTGCGCAAGTTCTTGCTACAGGGCACCTTTCTGAAAGTCTTTATTACTCTGCAATTTTGGGCTATTTACCCT
>JACCVN010000021.1 GCA_013698165.1 Parachlamydiaceae bacterium
CATTTGGAGAACCCCAATAACTTGAAATTTTTCCAAACAGGCTACTCACACCAGTTGCCACGGCAGATACAACATTTCTTCCTGTCTGAGTCGAACCCACAACGCCAGTGATGACTGTAACAGTTGCTAAAGCTATAGGTGCAGTGTTAAAAGCCGAGGCTCCAGCGTTGACGACAGTTCCAAGAACTGAAGGTACATATATATAAGCTGAAGCAAGAGAACCAACAATGGCAGCACCTGAAGCAACTTTGTTGTTCATTAGGAAAGTGCTAAGCTTAGCAAAATTGCTTTCCAGTTTAGGGGCAGCAACTTTATTCAAAGGTATAATTTTTATCGGTTGTTGCATCTGATAGTAATTGTAGATAGCTTTACCTAAATTTACTGGCACGCTACATGTTTTATAAGCTACAGAGCTAGGACTCCAATCAGCAAATGAACTCTTTAGGCTAGTAAAAAATGGTGTAAATGTTGCTTTTTTATCTGCCAGATTTTTTTCGATTTCGTGGAGATTTTTTTCCAATATTTCAAGGTTCTCTACAACCTTTATACGTGTTGCAGCAGAAAGCGGGCCATTTAATTTTAATTTAAAATTATCTATAGTACGGCAAAGTGTTTGGTAGCCATTATATTCAGCAGTCAATGAATCTTTCTTTTGAGCAATCGTTTGGATCAAAACACGATAATTTTTATCAGCTCTATTAAGTGCTTCCCTTTTTTGAGTAGCGTCTAAATTCGTCATCTTATCAAGATCTTTTGCATCATCAAACTCATTTCGAAGTTGCTTTAACTTTGCATCTACAGCATTAATTTCAGCAACTTTTGCATTTTGGTAATGTGTAGTTTCACGATAACTTAAGGATTTCGAGGTATTTCTCTCAAGAGCTTCTGTTACAGCACCAACCGCGGTAAGAGCAATACCAGCCACAGCTGCGAATTGTAGGCTTAGGTGAGGCAAGAATGAAGGTCCATAATTAGTTGCTAAGTACACTAGCGATGTAGGGACTAGTGTAGGTAAAACAAACCTCATTGTTTTTTCTACCATATTTCTGACTTGGCCTTTTGAAGGTATTGTAAAGTTCTTTCCAGTTTTTTTGACTCTTGTATTTACTTTACCAGAAGCTTTAGTCGTATTTGGTGTTGTATTAGTCGAGGACTTACTAGTTTGAGTTGTTCCAGTTTGAGTTGTTCCAGTTTGAGTTGTTCCAGTTTGGGTTGTCCCAGTTTGGGTTGTCTCAGTTTGGGTTGTTCCAGTTTGGGTTGTTCCAGTTGTAGGATCAACTACAGGAGTCGAAGTAACTTCGGTTGCAGAAACCGGCAAGAAAGTGCGTTTGCACCAAGCGCTTGCATCAGCAATGAGATTATTTAACTTTTCAAAAATTTTCTTGACCAAGTCCATAACGGACTTAGGAATGGATGTAACAAAGTTTTTTGCTCTTTCAGTGTATGATATCGAACTCACATTCGATGTCACAGGGATAGCTGTAACAGAAGATAATGGTGCTGACATAATTTTTTCCTATGTATTTTTTAGGCTCTAGGAGAAGAATGAATTCCATTGCCCCTTGTTCCCTTTTTCGGTTATTAATTTGGCGAATCACGGCTGCACAAATTTTCTGACCACAAAAGTTAACGAAGTATGTCTATTCTCATCCATTTGAGAGCATTATTTATAAAAGTATCCTAATTCATCATCTGATAAACGTTGGTACGCTTACATTTTAACGAACAGAGACTTTTAAGTCTACAGTAAAGTAATCATTTTTCTTTGTTAAGATTATATAAATATAATTGAGCGGAAGGATAAGATCCTATTAAGTCTAGAAGTCGATATAAAAAATATTTTAAATAATCAATTAAGATAAAAATTCAATAAAGATAAAAGAAAGAATAATAATTACTTTAGAATAATTTACATAGGTTTATCATTAGGATTTTTAAGGTGGTGCAGAGATATGAATATGGACGAATAAAGACATACATGGACTAATAAGGACGATGGACACATTTGAAATCTTTCCTACACAGACCCTATTTATGACTAGCCCTTACAGCCTGTACCCGTTTGTCCATGTGTGTCCATGTACGTCCATATTCGTCCATGTACGTCCATAAATCGAGCGAGCCTTTGACTCCAAACTTCTTGAAGTATTTCAGTAAAGGTTGTAGGATTTGTCAAGGCCATACGAAACAGCCTGCCGCGAAACTAGTACACTGTCAAGGAAGTATTAGTGTAAGAATCTAA
>JACCVN010000073.1 GCA_013698165.1 Parachlamydiaceae bacterium
CTGTCATATGGTGTAGACAATTCATGCCCATATTTTATTTTACCTCCAGAGATGAAACAACATACCCAAAGTGCGTAGACAACTTGGAAGCTCTCGATGTATATTATGCTCATAAAGTAGAGGTAAGCTCCGCGGATTCGTTTATGAGAAGTTAGAATCTAAATAGGCTTTGGAGATTTGCACCACAAAAATTAGAGCTTATCTACTCACATGGATAAGGAGTAGAAAAAAATGAAGATAAGGCAAAATACTGGCGCTCAAATCATCTATTTAGCAAATAAAACCTTTATATCTATAAATTCACGATTGTGTTGAAAAGAAATATGGGGTGTATGACTTGTAATTCAAAAATACTGGTCTACACAATTTTTTAAAGCCAAATGACCAATCTAGAGGGAAGGACACCATATCCGAAGTTTTGAGGGTGTAGAAACAGCAATGCCGGTCCCTAAAAATCAAATGGATTTATTTTAAAAATCTTTTTTTCAACGATTATAAACTTGTTTATGTACATTTATTTTATGATTAAATGTAGTACAGGTAGCAGCAGAAGGAGTCGGTGTTGCAGCAGGAGTAATAGGAGCAAGAGCAGTAAGAATAAAAGGAAGAAGTCTTGTAAGGGGAGCAGAAATATTAATAGCAGGAGCAAAAGCAGTGGAGGATTTCACAACAACTGCTATCACGAATTTTGCTAATCGTTTGATCGGGTAAAATGAAAGTTATAGTAAAGGTTTTCTGACCAACATGTCACATAATTGCGGAAGTCCTCAAGATTTCGAAAAATCAGGTTGGCTATTTTAAACCATCTCTTTCATCGATTCTTATTCTGTTTAAAGTCTCGGGATTGGTTTCAAGTGTCAAAATTATTAGATTTAACGTTAGAAAAACGTGTTCAGCAGGTTGTGTCCTGAATTTGGGGTTTGAAGCCCAATGGAACGAAAACGTAGCTAAGGAAAATTATCCCATTCAGATGCTATCTAGAGCATGAAAAAGAAAATCGCTAACTTCAAGCATAACGGCTAAAGAAAAATTCGATAATCAGTATGGAAGAAAGATGCAAATTTTTTCGCCATAGCTTTACCGATTAGGCGCTTGCCATGCTCCATTTTTGAAATATTAGCCTGGGCAATGCCCATTTCCTGAGCTAATTCATTTTGTGTTAGACCCTCTCGCATTCTAAGGCCGCGAAGAGTTGCACCAGCTTCAGAAAATTTATCGATCAAATCGGTGAATGTCGAACGCCAATCGACCATCACGTCACTTTTCTTCTCGGCAACCACATCTTTTTCAATATGGTGCTTTCTCGTGTGTGCCTGCATAATAGACCTCCAAAAGTTTGTCTTCTTTGCTTAAGACTTTCCAACATACCACGTAAGTTGGCTTACCTTTTTTGATATGGCAGTGGTATGAGTTATCTCCAAGCTTGCTGAAATTCGGCCAACCAGGTTGCATTGGCCCCTGGGATTCTAAATCCTTTGCTAGGGCGTACATGTTCAGGCAGCTGCGCAACTGATTTTGATAGTTTTGTGGTAGATAACTTAACTGTCCATTCAGTATTTGGCATATCTTCATTATATGTCAAAATATGACATATTGCAACGCTTTTATGCGTTATAGCCCTATTTTGATAGCTGCATTGCCAGACTACGAGAGAAGCCCAATGGAACGAAAACGTACGCTAAGGAAATTTATCCCATTTATGTGATGTCTAGAGCACGAATGGAACATCGTCAAGCTTAGATATTAGGTTTAGAGGGCGAAGCTCCCCATTCATTGCGTTTTCTGCTAATGTGAAAGTATAATGCCCAAGCATATTGATGTGTCCATTGACAAGCGGTGATAATCTAGTACACTGTCAAGATAGTATTTTCGGCTATTTCTGCGTCAAAGCCCCATGTTTGCCGATCATAAAAGGGGCTGTATTGACTAATACAACCCCTTTTACGATCGACAAACCACGGGAGCTTTCACGCTAGAAATAGTCGAAAATTCTACCTTGACATTGTACTAGCCTCATCCCCAACCTTAATTTCGATGGATTGTTTAAGTAAATGATCTATTGCTGCCTGCATGTAAATGGTATTCCATAACACGAGCGCATTTGCAACCAATCCTAAAGCACCAAGCTGATCCTCTTGACCTTCTCGATACCTTTTTCGAATTTCTCCTCGCTGACCATAACAGATAGATCTGGCGACGGCGTGTCTTCCTTCACCGCGGTTTAATTGAGTCAATATGCGACGGCGGTATTCCTTGTCGTCGATGTAGTTTAAAAGATACAAAGTTTTGTTTATGCGGCCAACATCGATGATGGCGTATGCCAAGCTCGATGGTTTGTCCGTTTTGAGAAGACTGCGAATAAGCTCGGACGCCTACACCAAATCTTTAGATCCCCCCACCATTGCAATGGGAAAATCAGTTTAAAGTAATTGCGACAGAAAAACCTAAACTTGGCTGCGCGATTTGTTAATTTGAAAATGCATTCCAACAGAAGCGTATTAAAGGAAAAATCCTTTCCTTGTATTTAGACTGACTCAATTGAACTCCGGAACAAGTTATTCTTGTAAACGAGGGAAAACGTCGCATCAAGAGCGTCAAACAAGGACTTGATAGACCTGGCATCTGTGTCCTCGGCTTTCTGTACATTTCAAGAGAACTCGATCCCATTGATGATAAACTGGCTGAGCTACAATTATGAAACTATCATCAAGCAAAAATTATGGCTCTCAGG
>JACCVN010000100.1 GCA_013698165.1 Parachlamydiaceae bacterium
TGATTCTTGGGCAACCGCGCCAATCACCGAAAAACATAAAACTATCAATCCAAATAAAAGTATTCTCGTTTTTTTCATTTTTATTAACCTTTTAGCTTGAAAAACTAAGAAACTAGATGCGCGAATAAACCAAAGGTTTGCAAAAGTCTTTTCGACAAGTCAGAACCGCAAACGGTAGTGAACGGGTTGAACCAAATCGTTGCCGCTCATTGTTCTGACTTATTGCACAATTTTCATCTGTTGCGTCAAGGCGGGTTTATAAGTTAAACTTTCAGCGTTTTGAAAGCAATTTTTTTTGAGGAGAAAACGGATGAGATTTTTGAAACTCGGCTTTATTTTATCGGTATTGACGCTGTTTATTTTCGCCTGTGGGGAAAACAAACAAACGAATAGCACTTCGCCGGCTAATACGATTATCGTTACCAATTCAAATTCGTCAGCCAACACAGCTGTCGTCAATCTCAACGCCCAACAACCCGCAAAGGTTGACGAAACGGCTTCGACGAAAAAGATTTATACGGAAA
Source organism: Parachlamydiaceae bacterium (assembly GCA_013698165.1). Taxonomy (GTDB): domain Bacteria; phylum Chlamydiota; class Chlamydiia; order Chlamydiales; family Parachlamydiaceae; genus JACCVN01. The sequence goes on from JACCVN010000100.1 coordinate 525, forward strand.
AATGTGTCCGCTGCCACAAAGAAGACGGCACGGGCGGCAAAGTCGAGATTGACGGCAAGACGATAAATGCGGACGATTTCAGCGAAGACAAAATGAAAAATATGTCGGATGCAAAATATATCGGCTATATCGAAAACGGCGTTCCCGATGAAGGAATGCCCGCTTTCAAAGGAAAATTGAGCGATGCCGAGATTAAAAATTTAGTAAAATTTATTCGCAGTGAATTTCAAGGCAAGTAAAATTGGCGAATTTCAAATTATGTTTGATTTGTGATATTTTAATTTTGCCGAGTGCATTTTATTTTGAAATGCGTCAATGCTTTTTGCACCCTTAGCTCAGCTGGATAGAGCGTTTGGCTTCGAACCAAAAGAGAAAATTCAGAACCTACGAGTAATAGAATCAACAACTTACCTTGAGTTTTCTAACTCTTTTTTATCGCAGTCATACACTCAATTAACGACAATTTTATTACTCTATCAACTAAATACTTTACTACAAATCCATAGTTAGTGTATAATCTTCACCACCCAAAAAAATAGATTAATATGGAAAACAAGCCACTTACACTCATTATTGCTATTCTGGGTATATTTTGCCTTGGGTATGGTTTTTACCTGTTGTTTCAAGAAGAATTGACCTCAACTAATAATCCTAATAAGCCGCTTATTCAGAAAAGAATCACTATCCCTTCAACTGAGATGTGGTATAACACTGGAATCGATATTCCACTAGGGAGACAGTATGAAATTGTATATTACTCAGGTAAATGGACAAATCTTAAGGGGACAGATGCAACCGATGGTTTAGGAAAACACTCGGACAACAGAAAATCGTTAATCGTTCCCGGAGGCTATCTTTCTCAACTGGCGGGTAAAATTGGTAAGGATATATTCATTGTGGGAAATCAACGCGTTGCGGAAACTTCCGAAGGGGGAAGACTTTATTTATCCATTAATGACATTCCTAAAACTTTTCATGATAACGAAGGAGCATTAAATGTCTTAGTTGAAGTTAAATAAATATGGGAGCAGGAATTTTCATATTAGCCGGATTGTTTTGCCTATTTGTTGCCGTGACGCGGCTTGTAGAAGACAAAGCAACAAGAGAGATGGTTGTGTGGCATAGTCTCGGCGTTGGTTTTTTGTTTTTCTGGTGGAAAACTTATGAACTTTTCTCGCATGAATCTTTAAGGTATTGCTTGTTTGTACCAATTTTAGTCGGTCTCATCTGGATAATAAGTTCCTTCACGTCTAAACAAGAAGGATTTACTTTACCTCTAAAAGCTGCAACTGCATTAATTACTATTGGGGTTTTATCTTTACTACTCGCTATTATTACTTTTAGTGATTCAACCTCGCAGATTTTAGGGAAATATAGACTGTCTTTAGCTGATGAATTCTCTATAGGCTGGAATGTCGGTCAAGGAGTGATATGTCTCGGAGCAGGTCTTTTCTTATTATTTCCACCTAACATGAGCGGTCTTTGGAGCGAAATGCGAGGGAAAGACAACACAATTATAGGAGCTTTTTCAGATATGAAAACACCTTCAACTCCATTAGGTTTCTCGAATGAAAATTCACTTGAGGATACATCGGATGATGAGATGATAGATCGAATGTTGTCCGATATTATGAACGCCGGTACAAATCTTGACGAGCTTTCACGGACAAACCCTAATTTAGCGGGTAAAATCCAATCAACCTTTGACTACTACAATCCTAATGCCGGTGTATTCGGTTCCTGGGCAAAGAGGATCCATGGCGAGGGCAGGACAAAACTGCTAGAAGTATTAAATAAAGAACAGCAGCTTTTGATTGAGCAAGCGGCATTGTTTGAACAAAAAGTCAGGGAGGGGGCAAAAAGTCAGGTTGAGTTTAGAATATTTTTGGCACAGAACGCTTTGCAATTTATCGAATTGCGGACTAAAGCCAAGTTAAACGCTAAAGCATTCCAGAAGGAAATGCTCCCTGAAGACTGGTCAAGAGTGCGGACAGAGCAGGAATTTTTAGATATTCGTATAAAGGAAGAAGAAGCCCGCGCAAAACGTGAAGATACACAGGAACAGGAACGCCTCAAACGGAAATTACAAGAGGAAGAAGAAAAGCATCTTAGGGAGAAAAAAGTTGAAGATGAACGAATCAAACGCAATCTCGAATCTGCCATCCAGTATAAATTAAATGAAGACACCATTACACAAGGTTATCGTCAGAAACTTGATACAGCTCTTGATGAGCTGGATGTGTTGGAGAAAAATACAGAATTATCCGAGTTCTCTAAGCAGACCAAAATCACCCGCAAGAAAGCTCAGATAGAAACCCTTGATAAGATTATTACAGCCAGATAGAAAAAGGCGGTTGATGATGAGCAAAAGTTCTTATGTTTTTTTTATGATGTTGCACGGCAAGAC
>JACCVN010000108.1 GCA_013698165.1 Parachlamydiaceae bacterium
GCCCTGTATTATACAAGACAGGACCTTTTAAATGAGCTCAACCCCGAGGCTTTCGCGCAGAAATTTCTCAGATTCAGCTATGTTGAGTATATCTTTGATAGCGATCAGAATTGATTAAATAATTGAGCTGGTTAAGAATATGTGGCTCAGTCTCGACTTTAGGACTTTTAAGGGGTGCTAGACGCACCCCTTAAAAACCCAAAGTCGAGGCTATGTCTCGCAGCAGGCCTTTATTCTGATTCAAGCAGGTCGAGGAAAGCTTTTAGCTGCTTAGAACGGGTTGGGTGGCGCATTTTACGCAAGGCTTTGGCTTCGATCTGCCTGATACGTTCGCGGGTCACATTAAATTCTACGCCCACTTCTTCCAATGTTTTCGGCTTGCCGTCCATCAATCCAAAGCGCTGAATGAGCACTTTGCGTTCTCGATCGTTCAAAGACTCTAAAACTTCGTTCATTTTATCTTTTAAGATCGAATAGCCCGTCGCTTCTGCCGGAGAGTCGGCGCCGATATCCTCCAGGAAGTCGCCAAATTGGCTTTCGCCCCCATCACCCACTTCTGCTTGTAATGAGATAGGGTGCTGAGCAATCTTATAAATTTCCCTTACACGATCTACCGAGATGCCAAGTTCGTTCGCAAGTTCATCAGGACTTGGCTCGCGGCCGGTTTCCATCATCAGCTTTTTGGCTCCGCGCAGAACTTTATTGATGGTTTCAATCATATGCACAGGGATGCGGATTGTGCGCGCCTGATCTGCAATTGCCCTTGTGACTGCTTGACGAATCCACCATGTGGCATAGGTCGAGAATTTATATCCGCGGCGGTATTCAAATTTCTCTACAGCTTTCATCAGGCCCATATTCCCTTCTTGGATAAGGTCTAAGAAGGATAGGCCGCGGTTAGTATATTTTTTGGCAATAGAGATCACTAGACGCTGGTTAGACTCCACCATTTCGCGTTTAGCTTCTTGGCTTTTATCCATCCAACGCTGCAGCATGCGCACATCTTTTTTGAAATCTTCAAGCGTGCGACCCCCAGCCAGTTCTTTTTTGCGTAGTTTGCGTTTGGCGGCGGCAAGCTTGGCGCCGGCGAATTTATTGCGTTCGGCGCGTGGTGTCAAGTCATTGATCTCTTTTTCCAAATTAAGGAAGCGATCATAAGCGCGCATAATGACTTCAGCAAAGTCTTCGATGATATTATGACGGCAGTGTAAACGGCGTAAATAAGCTTGCGTGCGGATTCGTGTTTTTTCGATGTCCTCGGCAATACGTGTTTTGTCGCCTTTTTTAACATTTTCAATTTTAAGGAGTTGCTCTTCATAATGCTGGTCTTCGGATTCCAGAAGTTGCATTAATTTTGGCAAAAGTGCAAGAAATTCGGTTTTATTAGGCACTTCTTTTTCAGCGACACATTTATCAAGGCGATCTTTATTCTGGATAAGATAATTGATGATAGAGATAGCTTCGCGCGTTGAATACCGAAAGCGCATGATGATCTTTTCGATTTGGATTTGTGCTTTTTCGATACGCTTGGAGATTTCAACTTCCTCTTCACGGCTCAATAAAGGCACTGAACCCATTTCTTTAAGGTACATGCGCACAGGATCGTCGGGAGTGCTTTCAGAACGTTTAGGCAGGCCTTCAAGTTCTTTGGCTTCTTTTTTGCGTTCTTTCTGCTTGTCAACTTCAGATTGATTTAGTATCTGGATGTCCATTCCGCTCAGAAATATCAGCACTTGGTCAATGAGATCCGCCGAATCGAAGGTCATCGGCAAAATTTCGTTTATTTCCTCGTAAGTGATAAATCCTTGTTCTTTTGAAAGAGTAACAAGTTCATCAACTTTTAGCTGATGCTGATTGGAGAAAAGGGTCTTAGTATTTGATTTCGTCATGCGATCCTAAAAGCTTCTTCAGCTTAAGGAAGTGTAAAAAACCACTTCCTAAGTAGATGTATGAATTTCGACAGGGCCCCTGAAAACAACAAGGGGAATGCATAAAATATGTTGCCATTTAAAGTTATATAACGCAACAGTATATACTCGATATAGCTGAATTTGAGAATTTTCGGCTGCGCCAGTCTCGGTATTGTGCTCATTTAAAGGCCCTGTATTGTACAATACACGGTCTTTTAAATAAGCTCAATCCCCGAGCTTTCGCGTTGCCCAAATTCTCAGATTTCGCTATATCAAGAATATTATACTTGAAACGAATCCCGGTTGATTGCCTTATGCAACTCTACGCTTTTGATGTCAATAATCGTCTTGTATTTTCTTCGCAAGCTCACAAACAAAAAAATTATACTTGTCCAGAATGTAAGGGAATTGTGAGGCTTAGAGGTGGGCTTCAACGTCAGAATCATTTCTTTCATCAAGAAGCCGTACGAGCTTGCCGGCAAAGTGGAAAAAGCGTTCAGCATCTTTCTGTTCAAAATTTTTTTCTTGATAGACTTCCGGCAGGAGAGTGTGCTTTGGAGCATTCTTTTCCGGAAATTGGGCGTATTGGCGATGTCGTTTGGATTCCTAAAAGGATTGTCTTTGAAATCCAATGCTCATTTATTACCGCCGCAGAAGTGCAGGCACGCAATAACGACTATGCGAGCTTAGGCTTTAGGGTGATTTGGATTTTACATGATGCTCGCTACAATAAGCCGCATTTAAGCTCAATGGAGCTCTATCTTAGTAATCAGCTTCATTATTACACCAACATGCAGCAAAATGGGGAAGGAATCATTTATGATCAATTTTCCATTATTCAGCATTCTCGCTGTCTGCACCTGTTCGCCCCCTTGCCTATAGATGTTTGCCTTTTGCAACAGCAAAAATTTTCAAAAGATCAATTTGAGCTAGATGTCATTCGGAAACGACAATTAACTTGGGATGGCTTTTTTTCAGGCGATTTGACAGATTTAGCTGTAAAGGAATCTTTAGAGAAATGCGCTTATCTTCAAAAAGCAAGGGATCTGGAGAACAGATACCTAACTCATAAGGACAGCGGGCTAAGGAATTTCATTAAAGATTCACTCTATGCCTATCTACTTAGGCCTTATTATTTAATATTTCAATTATTTCTTGAGCGTTGTTCTAAATAAACTCTAATATGTTATAATGAATTCGAAGAGATGTGCATATTGCCATCTCTTTTTATAACGGCTTAAACTGGTATTAATGAATTACTACTGATAGCCTTAATTCCCATCTGAGAAAAAAGCCGTTAGCTTATGACTTTCTACGAAGGAGGAACTGATTTATGACTAAAATTGGAAGTGAAGATTTTTTGCCGAATATTCCACTGGATCCGTCTCTTTTCATCCCTGTTGGAACTACCGGCGTTAATCCTCAATATACAAGCTCTATCTCTCCCAGCGAGCAAGAATCATCAACCACGGCTGTGAGTGCAAGTTCACCTCGACTCCCACGTTCGGTGTCTGTTGACTCTACTATGGCTTATTTTGCATTGTCAGCCAAATACAGAGAAGCTGCTTCGATATTCCTTGAAGGTTGGAATAAAGCTCTAGAACAAGAAGCAGCAGCGGTTAAGGCCTACCTTAAATCACCTGAATATTTAAATAAGGTCCAAGATAAATCTGTATCTACACTTACCAAGATCGAAAGTAAAGATGCTGTTGTTGATAGAATTGCGATTAAAGGGCCTTCTCATTTGGAAGCCTTTATTAGCAGCGTGCCTATCGAAGTTGCCCTCAATTACCTGAATGCTAATGCTTATGGCGCTACACCTGGGGTTGCAGCTCTTGTTAGCGAAGCCACAAGGCTTAATAACGTTAACAATTCTGCGGCAGTATCAACTTCACTTGATGCCGTCAATCCATTGGCAGCTAAAGAATCCACTAAAGCAGTGGAAATTGGTCCTGAACATTTTATTGCTGCTAGCTTGATTATTGGAGCAGGTATCACAGCGGTAACTCAGACAACAGTGGATCCGTCAGGGTCAGCGCTGCAAGTCGAGTCAAAGGTCATCACAGATGCTTATTCTTCAATTCTGCCTATGCAAGAACAAGGCGCTGCTGTATTGATGGCTAGCTGGTTCTCTGCAATGTGGGGGACATCATTACTGCTGCAAACATCGGTCGAAAATTTGGATAAATATAAAGCTGCGGATGGCGGCAATTCCAAGAAAGTCAATCTCGATATCGCCAAGAACTACGCCGCTAATTTAATCGAAAATCTCAAAAGTCCTGCCTTTACTCGATTAATGATAGAAATGGTTTTACAGACTCAAGAAGATGTGCCTGTGGATAAGAAAATTGATCCTGAAAAACTAGCTTTACAAAGTAAATTTGTGCTTTTATCCACAGCTTTAGCATTAGTTGCTAAATTGGATGTGGCTGGAGGCCTCGATGAAGGTTGGTTTAACGAACTCGATTTTGATGGCCTGCTAAATGGAATTACAAAGCTTGATCAAAATGATGTGCATGGCACTAAAGATGTTAAACAGCAATTGATCAATGAATTACAAATTGTGCTAAGTCAATTATCACCAGCAGATAGCAGCGCTCTTGTCCTAAATTTGAAGGAATATTTTAAATCGTTACCTTCAGCTGAAAAACTTCTCAATCAGCAGAAAGTATTAGCTGATGTCATGCCCGGTATACTTAATCCTAAATCGTATGAAGATAACTTTTTAGATCATACGGCAGTTTAGGAGTATACAGCCTGCTGCGTCTCGCAGCAGGCTACAATCAAGCTTGTAAAGTTCCTCGTTTTTTGATACATACTTGAGATTGGCACTCTTCATTTTCGTTATTCAGACCTTTACCAGTCTTCCTATTGGTGGGACGGTACGGGATGCCAGTGAAAACGAACAGTTTTGTCATATTAATGAAGGATAGAGCGATGGTTCATATAGAAATTACGAAGGGATTAAATATTCCCATAAAAGGTGGCCCGATTGGCACGCCCAAATCATTAGTCCCTGGAGGTGAAACTTCATTTTTCTCACCATCTCAAATTGCGCTAGATCTTTCAGAGTTTTCCGACCTCAAGTTACGTTTGTTAGTTAAAGCTGGTGATCCGGTTAAAATTGGGGACCCGCTCGCTGAAGATAAGGCTTCCCCGGGAAGGTTTTTTGTCGCGCCGGCTGGTGGTATTATTAATGACATCGTTCGGGGGCTTAGAAGAGTGCCTACTCGCATTGTGATTGATGTGGCAAAAGACCATGAGGAATATCGTCTGTTTCCAACCCTTAATCCGTCAAACGCGACAAGGGAAGACCTTGTAAATCTCTTAAAAAACGCTGGAATTTTTACTTGCATACGTCAAAGGCCCTTTAATGTTTTAGCTGACCTTACAAAAATCCCACGTAGCATTTTCGTAAAAGCGATTGAATCTGCACCTTTTGTTCCTTCTGCTGAAATGCAAGTCGAAGGATTTGAAAAAGAATTTCAATTAGGGTTAGATGCCTTATCAGTTCTGACTCCAGGGGTTGTGCATCTTGTTTATCGCAATGATAGTCCCTTTAAAGCGTTTTCATCGGCCAAAAATGTCACAAAGCATACTGCCGAGGGACCACATCCGATTGCCAACAGTTCCTTGCATATTGAGAAAATTGACCCCATTGAAACTGTCGATGCCATTATATGGACTCTTTCTGCCCGCGATGTGGTAGCAATTGGATATTTATTGACTCATGGACGTTGTTATCATCAAAAAGTGATTAGTGTCGCTGGCCCGGCCCTATTGCCGGAAAAAATGGGATATTTTAAAGTGCGTGAGGGATTCCCAATTTTCCCGCTTATCTCAGGTCGAGTGCCTAAAGGTCATGTCAGATTGATTTCTGGAGATCTTTTAATGGGAAAAACAGTTTCTGCACAAGACTTTCTTGGATTTTCTCATACGGCAGTTTGTGCACTTCCTGAAAATGCTGAACGCGAATTTTTACACTTTTTTCGCTTGGGAACGGATAAATATTCTTTTAGCAGAGCCTACCTTTCAGGACATTTTAACAATCAAGATCGGCAGTATGATTTCACGACAAGCTTGCATGGCGAACCACGCCCTTTTATTGATAGTACATTATATGACGAAGTTATGCCTCTAGATGTTCCCACAATGTTGCTGGTCAAGGCTGTGATGGCGGAAGACTACGATTTGGCCGTAAACCTTGGTCTTTTGGAGGTTGACAGTGAAGATTTTGCTTTGCCCACTTTTGTATGCCCTTCTAAGATGGAAATGACAGACATTATAAAAAATGGCCTGCAAGCCTACGCTAAAGAGATGAGTTAAAGTTCGGAATTCCCTTTTTGTTCCTAAAGTATAGGCCTATGGTCATTAGGTTTTTGCTTTAATAATTCGGAAAGTAGTATCGCTGAAGGATTAGTACTAAATTCCAATCTTTTTAAAATGGCATTTGCATTTTTTGGGATAAAACGCATTTTTGATTGGGGCTCTTTGGATATCAACAGCATCGCTTTTTGGGTGGCAACGGTTATATTATCTGCGTGTATGATAAAGTTTTTTTCAAGCTTGTGTAAAGCAATTTGTGATTCTAAAGATGCATATTTAACAAAAATTTCTGGTTTTACCGTTTTATTGACAAAATCAACTTCTTTTCGATTAGCTTTCTCTTTTATTAAAGTGGCTAACATAAAATTAGTTGGAGAAGTCAATTCATTTATACAGCAAAGTTTAAGATTTGGTCTTAGATCTACTCCGTTAATTTGGGAAACATGATCACCAATAATCTTGAGTAACGCTTTCTTTTTTTCAGAATAACAGAAAATGTTCCAAGACTTTGAGATAAGTGCAATTGTTGGAGAATATTCAAAAGAAATGGCAAGGGAAGAAAATACCAGCTCGACTATTTCTTTTGGAATTGTCGTAGAATTAAATTGGTGTGTTGCAGGGACCTGAACACCTGTAAGATTTAAATTAGTTTTAACTATTGACATTTGCATTTTTGGAATTCCTTTTTACGTTTAAATTAATTTTATCATAATAAATAATTAAAAGCAAAGTATTTATTATGATTTCAGTATATAGTTTTCTTAGTTAGCTGGCAATGAGTAAGTTCAAAGTTATTTATTTAAGGGTGAATATTTAGAATTTTCGACATAGTATAGATAATCCATAAGCTACCTTGGCCCTGTATTGAACTTCACAAGTCGCCCCTTTGGGACTTATATTCAAATATTTCCTACCCATAGTTTGCCCCTATCGGGACTACACTATGGGCTTTACACTATTAGCCCCATTCGGGCAATTGCATAAGTGCAAAGAAATATTTTTAAGTAATGCTTAAATTAGATTTTCATAAAGAAAACTTTGATAAGCTTTATTGAAAAAAAACAAAAACAAATTATTTTCTTACAAAAAAATGATTAAAAATATTTTTTGGCACTTATGCATTTGCCTCATTCGGGGCTTCCTTAAAGTGTAGATTTAAAGTATGAAGTTCAGGCCATTAAACTGTCAAATTTTGTTCTTTAAATGTGAAATTTGCGTGAAAGGGCTAATTTTGTATTATGCCAAATGTGCTAATTATTGAATTATCCCCCGAATGGGCTAATTATTATATTATGCCCCAAACGGGCTATTATTGAATTATCCCCCCGAATGGGCTAATTGTTGTATTATACCCCGAAATGGGCTAATTAATGTATTATGCCCCGAATGGGGCTAATTGTAACCAACACCGCAATATAGACACTTTTTGCTTTAGCAAAAAAATTTATTCTGATAAACCTAAAGTTCAAAAACTTAAAAAGTTTATCAATAATGAAGATGAAAA
>JACCVN010000122.1 GCA_013698165.1 Parachlamydiaceae bacterium
AATGAAAAACGAATGCAAAATTCTTTGATAATCATGAACAGTCATATTTTCAGAAGATTCAATTTTTGCTTTTGCAAGATCAATTTCCTCGTCCAAACTCCAGGCGGCATAATCCTTTTTCCATTCATAAGGTGCATATCTCACCTCGAAAGTGCTTTTTATAATGTCTAAATCGCGCAGCATTTTATCTTTATTACTAACAACTCCCTGCAAACCGAGAGATGCAGAAAGCATAAAAGCAAACAAAAAAAGTTGTCTTTTCATGGGATTCCAATTTTTTATGGTTATTAACTAATAATTGTAGATTACATTATAGTTGGAAATTTATATAATTGCAATGTATATAAATAATTTAAACTAAAAATAGCCGTTAATACAAAGCATGACAATGACGCATTAAAGTCATTTATGGCGTTATAGCTTTATAGTTATTAAAATGCGTAGAATTCTTGTGAATCGTCAATATGGGGATGGGGTTCGTTAATTTTTGAACCAAATGAAATTAAGGCCGGAACGCGGAATTTGTCCATTAGGCGTGTGAAAAATTTTGTTCTTTTGTCTTTCTCTCCTTTCTCAATAGCCACTGGAATCATGGCATAATGATTTTCTTCAAGAATCTGTTGAAAAGCAAAGGAGTGCTTGAGTTTTTCAATTTCTGCACAAATGTCTTCACTACTGACAAAAATACAAACAGATATCCCTTTGCTGAGTGTATTTCTGATCACACTTAAACACACTGGATCATCCTCTAAAGGCTCTATGGTAGGCACCATTACGACTCGCAGCAGGCGATAAAGTTTTTTCATCCACGAAGAGTGCTCTTGCTCATGTTTAATGAAAAAGCGCATCCTGCGGCGCTGGGCGCCCAAAATCAGCAAAGTATCGTTCCATGCAGAATGAGTACAGACATAGACCGCCGGTGTACTTGGAATATTTTGCTGCCCATTAAAGCTCATTTTAAAATGCATTCTCGATAATAACATCGCGACAAAGCGGCTGAGATAGTCAAAAAACTGAAAGCCAATGACTAGTGTTACAATCAAGGTGATAGCACCTACACATGCAAAGCCTTTGTCAGCTTTAAAATGAAAAACCTCATTGAGCATATACATCATTGCTGAAGCGCACAACACCCCAAGAAAGCTCATAAAGTTCGTTGTGGCGACAATCTGACCACGATATTTTGAGGGACTTGTCACTTGAATATAAGAATCCAGAGGGATTTGGTACATTCCGCCAAAAAATCCGACTAAAAGGATTAGGGGCATTAAAAGATAAAAGTGGTCGGAAAGACCATCAATAAGGAAACAACTTAATGCAACGCCTAGTCCCGCGATGGGCACAAGTCCAAGTTCGACAGTTTTCCCTGAAATCTTACCTGCAAGAATACTTCCTGAGCCAATTCCAAAGGCTGTCAGCAAAAATAGATAGCCCCCCTGGTTATCGGTGAGGTGCATAAACTCGATTGCAAAAGGAATGAGGTTCAGCTGTACATAGGCGCCTAAAAAAAGAAAAAATGCGGATCCAAAAATCGTCACTAAAAGTGAGGGATGTTGTTTGGCAATGCGCAATGTGGCCGCAATTTCTTTGAAGATGCTGACATTAAATTTTTTTGTCGATGCGGCCGGTGGTGTATATTCGATGCACAAGCTTGTCAATAATCCGATAATTGCGATGCCAACGCAGAGAATGGCACCGATAGTAAAATTGCGGCCGATGATATCCGGCATCACGGAAGCAGAAAACGTGCCCAAAATAATTGCCAGAAATGTAAATGAGCTCATCAAACCATTAGCACGGGTAATTCTATCTGACGACACAATTTCAGGTAGAATTCCATATTTTGAAGGACCAAAAAGAGCGCTTTGTGTGGCCAGCATAAATAAAATAGTATATGCGCCCCATTTACTTTGGTAATAGAATGCAAAAGTTCCAAGAATCATTATGACCAATTCTAAAACTTTGGTCCAAACAATTATATTTCGCTTACTAAATCTATCTGCCATGGTCCCAGATGACGTCGAGAAAAGTAAAAAGGGCAAGACAAATACAGCTCCCGTCGTGGAAAGAATAGTATATTTTTGGTCCATGCCTTCAATGCTAATGAAAAGATAAACAATTAAAAGCTTATAGATATTGTCATTGAGGGCCCCCAAAAACTGAGTAATATTCAAATAGGTAAATGAGGAAAAACGACGAATGGATGTTTCTAACATACTTCCAATATTTTAGGTTGTTTTGCAACTATATCGTTAGTATGGCGATTGAACCGATTTCTGAAAAGAAAAATAAAATGAGGGTCGATGAGGCACCCCATTTTGACGCAAAGACACTAAATGCAAAGAAACGAAAAGCGGACAAAGAAGATATTTTTCGAATACTAAAAAATTAACTTCTTTTAATGAACTTCAACAAATTCATTTTTCTTGATTCTTGGTGCCTTAGTCTCTTTGCGTCAAAAATGGTGGTGGCTCGGATCGGTCTTCTTCTTAAGCGAAGAGGCCGCCTCTAGCTCTTCTGGTATTTGCTGCGATGACTGATGCTTCAATAGCAAAAATTCCCCAAACAACACCCACGACAATCGCCGGGAATAAATTAAATGCTAAGTGTGAAACTGCAAGGGCTGTAGGAATAGTTCCTTCAATAATTAGTTTTAGGACGCTTGCTTTAGGAGAAGAATCACTAAAACGAAATTGAGACGTCAAGGCTTGACGCGCCAGATCCTTTATTAACCACGCTACAGAAAAAAGAGCTCCAGTAGCGACAACTATTGTAGCTGGGCTACCGAGAATCGCTCCGACTGTAACTCCAACAACTGCTCCAATAGCACCTTCAAATGCACATCTTGGTAGATCAATACGCATATATACCTCCCTGTTTGGTTTTTACAAAATGATGATACCCTTAAAAGGGATATTTGCTCAATGGATTTCGCATATTTAAATCACACAGTAGGTCCGTCCAGCTGGCCAAATGCAGCAAATACAACCTAGGCAATTCATTGCCCAGCATCGTTGAGCGCAGCAATCAATTTTATGGAGGCAACCGCATATTCTTTCAGATTTATATAATTGTACTGCGCAACATTTAACATCCGCTTCAGTTTTCACACATTGATGTTTAAAGTCGCAGCAATTCTGGTCAAGGATCGCTCTAATGGCATACTTTGAACATTTATCTGCAGAAAACTTATATTTTTTCTTATCTTTTTCACAACTTTTGATAGCTTTATTAATTTCTTTCAATTTTAAATCTAAACTTTTATCCGCTATATTAGCTAAAGGATCAAAAAATAAACTGATAAAACAAACGATTTTGGTGAATACATTCCCCTCTTTATAACCAATTCTGGTTTCTTTCAAACTTTGAAATCGATTTTTATCAATCGAAAGAGAAGCAATTTTATCACTATGACACACTAATTGACTTTTGTGAAAAAGTGGTTGCATGCAAGTTGCATAATAATTGCCACTTTTAAACCGCTTGGAACGTTCCATACTTACTGCCTCAGCGGGAGTCAAATGATTGTGAAGGATTTCAGCAAGTGCAAATT
>JACCVN010000177.1 GCA_013698165.1 Parachlamydiaceae bacterium
AGTTCGAATTTCAGCAATTAAAACAGCTTCAAAAACACATGCGATCAATAACAACCTTTACTTTACAGGACTCCAACTTTTTAAAGCGGGCGTTGGCTTTGTTGGAGGCCCCATTGGAGGCGCTGTAGCCACATTTTACACTCATGATGTTGCTCGCAATCTTAAAAAAGAAAACCTCTGTATCGTCAAAAAAGCTAAAATGGTAGGCGGCCGCAGAGTCGCGGGGCATTTAAAGAAAGAAAGGCAGGCATCAACCTCTGCAATCCAAGAAGCAGTAAAATCAGGTATAAAAGGCGCTGCTATAGCGGCCAGCAATGTTAAGGATATCGCTTTTACGGGCATGGAATGGGGATTCACGCTAGGAAAAGCAATATTTTACGGACGATAGAAGGTTGGAGCCAACATTAATCAATTTCTGTAGAATCTGCTTTCCTGATAAAAGACACTTTTGCCAAAATTGGATAACTTACTTAAACCAATCCAATTAAAACGAAATGAAAATATTTGCAATTTTTACAGCCTTGATCATCACTTGGCTTGCGTTCTACTTTTATTCAAATCAATTTAAGCCCTCAAATATCTCCTTGGCGCTGCCTCCAAATCAAGTGCATGCCCCAATTTTAATGACGCAAGAGGTCAAGACGCTCTTTGAACAACCATTTTCGTACTTAGGTGAAGGCAACCAAGCTTATGCCTTAACCAGTAAAGATGGTAAATTTGTCATTAAATTTTTCAAAAACACGCCCATCACTTCACAAAGTTGGATGGATTTATTTTCTTCCTTCCCCTTTATTGAAACTTATCTCAATACCAAAAGGCTGCGTGCGCAGCGTAAATATGAAAGGGTTTTTAATGCCTATGAAATCGCATACGCTCACGATCAACAACATTGCGGGCTCATGTATATTCATCTGTATCAATCCAATGACCTAAAAAGTTCTGCAAAAGCCATCGATGCGCTTGGAATTTCTCATTCGATCGACCTTGATAACTACGCCTTCATTATTCAAAAAAAGGGCGAGCCCCTGAAAAGCTTGTTAAAAAGGGAACTTAGTGAAGGAAAAATCGAACTTGTCAAAACCCGTCTACAGCAAGTCATCGAAATGTACATTGCGGAATATCAAAATGGAATTTTTGATCATGATCACAATTTGATGACCAATATAGGTTTTGCTGACGGAATTCCTATGCGCATCGATGTGGGCAAACTAGTTCTTGATCCGACCTATACATCCAAAGATATCTACCTCAAAGATCTAGACAAAATCATCCATCAACGCATTATCAAGTGGTTTAAACGTCATTCACCTGACCACACTAATGATGTTTTACAAACACTTGAAACTTTCTTGCTCACAAATTAGGATTTAACGATGTATCATTCTTAATGGCAATGTTGAACACCGTATTACTTCAATGTGACGATCAGGAAGCGGCAACAGCAATCACTGGTTGCAAAAAAATTATGTTGTTTTCTCAAATAATTTATCGTTTTTAAAAAGTAGTATAATTTATTTAATGTGTTACCTATGTGGTTGTGTTAAAGTTCAATACAGGGCCATTTAAATGAGCTCAACCGCGAGAGCTTTCGCGTTGCCCAAATTCTCACATTCAGCTATGTTGAGTATAAATGAATAAAACGATCACTCAGTTTCTTGCAGACGTTGGAAATTATGTCCTCCTAATTTTTAATGTTTTTGTCGCTATTTTAAGTCGTCCTCCTCATGCAGCCCTTATTAGGGATCAAATGTATGAGATCGGGGTGAAATCGCTTCCCGTTGTGGCAATTACAGGATTTTCTACAGGAATGGTGCTTGCTGCACAGGCATTTTTTCAACTTTCTGATAAAGGGCTAGCCAGCGCTACAGGCCTGATGGTAACAAAAGCGATGATGGTAGAACTTGGACCGGTCTTAACAGCCTTTATGGTCACAGGCCGTGTGGGCGCTGCCATGTGTGCCGAGTTAGGCACTATGCGTGTAACAGAACAAATCGATGCGATCCGTTCAATGGCTGTCAATCCATTACGTCACCTAATAGCCCCCCGCTTCATTGCTGGTATTGCTATGCTCCCCTTGCTGACTGTTTTCAGTTGCATAATGGGGATTATTGGAGGCTACATTGTGGCGGTCTACTACTATAAAATGCCTTCAACAAGTTTCTTAGATCCACTTCCCGTAAATATTACCAACTATGATTTTTTTAGCGGTTTAATCAAATCGTTTGTCTTTGGATTTATTATTATTACCATTTCATGCTACCGTGGACTGGCGACATCTGGAGGCGCTGCCGGAGTCGGTCGGGCAACGACAAATAGCGTGGTAATCTGTTATACGGTGATACTTATTGGCAATTTTTTCCTGACTATTGTCATGAACAACTCCTATTCTTATATTGATGATTTACTAAACCGGGTGTTTTAAATGGCTAACAAAGGAATTGTCGTCGAGGAT
>JACCVN010000208.1 GCA_013698165.1 Parachlamydiaceae bacterium
CAACCACACGC
The DNA here is from genome assembly GCA_013698165.1 of Parachlamydiaceae bacterium. Classification (GTDB taxonomy): domain Bacteria; phylum Chlamydiota; class Chlamydiia; order Chlamydiales; family Parachlamydiaceae; genus JACCVN01. The sequence continues at coordinate 12 of JACCVN010000208.1, forward strand.
TCACACGTGTGGCTATATGCTGCCGCCGCATTCGCGGCTAGGGTGTCCATTTTGTGAGTTTTTGGACTCATTTCTTCATGCGGTTTATCGTTTATATGACGATGGAAATTATTTACTTAGATGTTTGTGATTTTATCAAGTTTCCACATTCGCTGCTTCGGACAAAGTAATATAATGATCTTTTTGACTTTGCTTTATTCAATTAGTTCTCTGTTCACTTTTCAATTAAAAGATTACATCTAGCTCTCCTTAAAAATCTAAAGTCAAGTCTGTGCGTTCTGTGGTAGCGTATTTGCTTTAATTCGCTATAGTCCTAACAACAAACTCTAAAAAACGAACTGCGATAATTTACGATAATTAATGTGAAATTAGGAATTCATAAAATTTAATGAATTCCCGTAAAGTAAGCTCTTCAGGACGTGCCAGAACATTACATCCAATTTGTTCAAGGGCATGCGTAACCTTTTCAGATGTGTACAATTCTTTTAATGAACCCCTCAGCATTTTACGGCGTTGTCCAAAAGATGTACGCGTTAACTTGAAAAAATCCTCAACATTTGTGACCTGTTCTGCGGGCTTTAAATCTAGGCGGACTACAGCAGAATCAACTTTTGGTGCCGGAAAAAAGCAATTTCTGCCAACTGAAAAAACGTAATGGGGAAGACAATAGAACTCTAAAAAAAGCGTAAAAGACCCATATTCTTTGCTCTTCGAACTTGCTGTAAAGCGTCTTGCAACTTCTTCTTGCACCATCACTGTAATAGAAATGCATTGCTCTGGATTGAGAACTAGCTTTTCAACAATTGGTGTGGTCAAATGGTAGGGTAAATTGGCCACAACTTTAAGCTTTTCTCCAGGCTTAAGCAGTGTTTTCAACCTATCTTCTTGCAGGAAGGTCATTATATCTTCACAAAAAATTTCAAGCTGTCGAGTAGGTCCTTTAAACCTTTCAAGTTCTTTGGCAAGAACATTATCCATCTCGACTGCAATGACGGCTGCTCCGGCATCCAGCAAAGCTTCTGTCAATGATCCGGGCCCAGGACCAATTTCAAGGACCTTATCTCCCGGCGCAATACCTGAGGCTTTAATAATTTTGCGGATAATATTCCCATCAATTAGGAAATTCTGTGAAAGTGATTTTTTCGGCGTTCTTCCGATTCCAGTGAGAAATCCATGAAGATCGCTAGGTCTGTACATTGCCATTAGTTTATCGAAAAAGGTTGGAAGTCTTCTGGGATCATCTCTTGAACATCAAAATGACGCCTAAGTCTTTTAAGATAAGCGGTAGATTCAGTAACAATTTGTTTTTCTAAAAGTGTGTTTTTTAATTTGGCTTCAATCTCACCATAAGGCGGAGCGCTCTCAGGCTTGTACTCCTTAAGAAAGAAAAGGCGAAATACGGTACTTTTATCGGCCCTGCTCTGCTGAGCAACCGGCTTGCTATAGGTGCCTGAATTCAGTAAAAGAAGTGTTTCCTTATAGGCAGGAGAAATTTCCTTTTCGCCATGATGAAATTCTTCAGAAATGGAGATCTGACTATCTTGGCTAAATGCTTCTGTTTTTATTTTCGCTTCTAGGTCTGAAAGAGGAAGGGACTTCGTAACGAGCAAATGGTAGATAGAATTAGCAGTTTCCGCTCCCAATGAAGTGTCTTTGCTGCGTACTGTGACGACTCGATATGTCCAGGAAGCCGGCTGTTTGTTATCTTTGATATACTCTTCATAATAGTTGCGCACATCCAAAGGTGTAACGTTGCGCAACGCCTTGGAATTGACGCGTACATACAGCATACGCTGAATAATTAAATCTCCTTGGACGATTGCTGTTGCTTCATCAAAACTCATTCCGATCGTATCGAGGTTGCCTATAATATTCGGTCCAAAAATTCGCTCCATCTCTTGGCGCACATCTCCCGAGCTCATCGGCAGCTTAGCTTCCTCTGAATCTGCCACAATTAATTCCTTATCGATCATCTCTTTTAAGACAGACTTCCAATTGGCGATATAAAATTGATAGCGCGCCTGCGGAATGGAGGCGTATTCAGGAAATTCACGGTAAAAAAGAATATCCATTTTTTTCATGAGGTCGACCACTGAGATCGATTTGCCATTGACATTGGCAAGAATGCGGTTATTGACCATGACGCTCGTGTTCTTTTCAGAAGCAAGGGAAAATGGTTCCGCAATAAGGTGTAGTGGCATGATTAATAATGGAAAGACGGTGAGAAGCTGTTGCAATTTCTTCATTGGTGGCTTTGCTGTCTTAGTAGTTAAAAAAAATAGTTTCTGGCTATACCAATTAAAAATAATTTATCTTCTTTTACTGGTGTAACCGATCATTGATCAGAGTAAGATCATATAAGATATTCGCTTTATTGACTAGGGAATCTGCCATTTATCAAAAATGGTTCATTTGGCTGGGGGTACAACCAGGTAACGCCAAACAAATACTTAAAATCATGTCCTGACCGGTATAATCACCTGCTTTCTGATCCTATACCATTCTCAGGTACTGCTACTGGAATGAATGTAACTCTGGGATACCCGTGTACAATGTCATCAACAAGAGTTTATAAGCATTTTAGCATTAAAGTTTTTCTTAGACATTAGTATGAGCATCCATTTTCCCCTGAATTTTTGTGCTCTAAGCGTTTTCAATCCGCCTTCCTCATTTAATCCTATAAAATATTAATATTTAAAAAATTCAAATAAGGTTTATTGTGCAAACCAATTATGCTCCTGAAGTGAGGAGCCAGGGCGTTCCTGCTAGAAAGATTTGACAACCTTATTAAAAACTTTGATTAGCATTCCTTTTAGATATTCAGGTTCATATGTTGCAAATCGTCTAGCCGCCGCCATGCCCGTAGAGGGGTCAAATA
>JACCVN010000211.1 GCA_013698165.1 Parachlamydiaceae bacterium
AATTTGACAGCAGTATAAATTTTTTTCTTACCCAAAAAAAGGAAATTGCCATGATAAATAAAAACGATCAATCAAATTCTGCTGAGAAAACAAAAACTCAACAAGCCACTTGGCCTGACTTTGCAGCAGGATTATATGATAAGTTAAGTGGCAGAGGAAGCCAAATTACATATGAATTTGATGATTTAAACATTTTTATTCCAGCTAAGTTAGGAGAAACAGATCATTTCCATTGGAAATTGAATGGAATCCTAAACATTAGCACTAAAGACCGAGTCAATCAAGATAGTGATGAATAGACCCTTACAAATCAACGTACAAGGTTCTCTTTATCTTAGGCTGGATCAAGATCTCATTAAAATAGAATGTGAAGGTAGATGTATAAAAGTAATTTTTTCATCATTTAAAATCCTTAAAAAATTTTTTTATTGTCATCAGAATTTTAAAAAATATATCTATCCATATCTTACACAACATGCCTTAAGTCAATTGGATATGAAATATTATTTAGTAAATAAATTAATTGGAGAATCTAACCCAAATTTAATACCTAGTTGGTTAGGAAAATATTTGGGCATAGAAAAATCAAAATTTTATCCCAGTACATTTTTAAGCTATTTTTTTAGCTTAAAGAACAACTAATTGGATAAAAAGATTTAATAATGGTGACAAATTCTTCATTGTTCTTAAGCCATCATGAGATCGGCTATATCGGATACATTTTCAGAAATGAGAATGTATCCGGTTTTTTTAATAGCCAGGTATTGCATCTCCTGAAGGATAAAGTTTATTCCCTATTCAATTTCCATCCAAAACTTTCAATTGAAATTTTTAAAAGGATATGGTAAAAACAATGCTTTAACGTGCTCAATACTACCAGCGAGGGACCATGTTTTTTCGATTCATACTCTTATGCACAGCTTCTGTTTGCTTTTATCTAATCGGTGATGAACCTCAAAATATAACCACTCATAGAGTTTTTCAATTTGAAAATGAACATGTAAGAGTCTGGAAAACGGTGATTTTGCCAAATCAACCTTTAAAAATGCACCGCCATGATTGCTCTAGAGTTGTAGTCGGCCTAAAAGGAGGGACTCTTACCAAGATAGAAGAAACAGGTGAAACTTCAGAATTGAATTTTGAAACGGGTAAGGCATATTGGTTAACCGAAGATCCTCCAGAAATCCTCCATGGTGATATTAATGAATCGGAAGAACCTATTGAAGTTATGGTCATTGAACTAAAGTCATTGGATAAAAATCCATCTTTTATACCGGGAACTAATTGATTTCTAACATAATTATGCTAAGGACAGTTTGTCAATCATTGGAGAAAGCATAATTTTGAATTGGTTTTTGTAATTCCTGAATTTCTTCTGGTAATAGACCCGTAAGCATAGCTATATGTGCGTATTCTTGTGAAAGACTGGTGCTAAAAACAAGAGGATCATCTGTGCATATCGCAACAGGGTGCCCTTCAAGTAATAATTGTATGGCAGGGTGGTCCTTTGCATCACTAATCATTCCAGCCATAACAGCACTCGTAAGGCATAATTCAACTAGCACATTTTTTTCTTTTATCCATTCCCTTCCTTTTTCACAAAGATGAACTGCATGACCGATGCGCTTAGGTTGAATAGTTAATAACTCTAACATCTGTTGTTCAGCAGTTTCCTCTTTTGATTCTCCGATATGAAGAGTAATGGGTAAATTATTCTCTTTGGCTCTGATCAATGCCTGAAAAACATGTTTCCCATCACCTTGAGTGGAGTCGCCGGATAAGTCAATCCCAATAACGCCTTTATCACGGTATTTTAAAGCCAGATCAATTGTTTGCTCAGCGATGAAGGCATTTGTGTCGCGTCGCATACTGAGGATAAGACCCACTTTTAATGGTGTGTCTTCAGTGCCTCTTTGTATGCCTCTTAAAACTGCTTCAAGGTAGCCCTCTAAGCCAGACCCTAAATCTTTAAGTCCAGTGCGAAACTCGGCATAAATGACATTATCTTCCAAAAGATCCGCACAGAGAGCAACAACACCATTTTCAATTAGATCATCTGATTTCATAATTTTGCTAATTAGACTAAAAACTTGAAAGGCATTATGATAGTCCACTTCGGACTTTTGAATTTTGTCCAGCATGAGACATAGATCTGTGAATTCTTGCGGTTTAGAAATTCCTCTCAAATACTCAAGAGGCCACGCACCCCCAATGTGAAGATGTAATTCGCTTTTTTGTATCTTTTTCATCTGCTCCCTAAGTTGATTGAACTGAAGTTCATTGTTACTTGATAGATCATTTAGGTGGTCTTTGCCACTTATTTCTTCACAAACGCAAGGAGAGAGAGAAAGAAAAAGGAACAATACGAAAAGGTATAATCGCTGGCTAAGATAAATCATCTTTATTTCCTAAAAGTCTGGTTAAAGTTATCGATAATGGGCTTTTCACTTAAGGCATAAACTACTTGATGTGGTTTTCAATATAGACTCGTAAGTCTATCTTGGTGTATTTTTGATAAATAGAAAGGCCAAAGGACACATGTCGTTTAGAGAGATGCCCTATGAAACAAGAAATAGTGATCCAGGTTCCTGTCAGTCATGCCATCGCTGGAACTGGACTCAAATGCCGATATTATCCAAAAGCAAAAAAAATTGGAATACGAGATATCATGCACATTTATGATATATTGATTCTCAAAAACAATTAAATGCAACAAGGAGATTGGTTATATGAATAACCATAAACGATGGGTGAGTGAAGTATTTGATCGAACGGCTCCTGAATATGGCAAGAAGAGTAGTTCTTTCTTTAGTAATTTTGGCAAACGATTAGTTGAACAAGTAGAAATCCTCCCCGGTCAACATGTGTTAGATATTGCAACAGGGCGTGGAGCCGTCCTATTCCCACTAGCTGAAGCCGTGGGGCCCACAGGAAAGGTTGTAGGAATCGATATTAGCCAGAAAATGATAACAGAAACCTCTAAGGAAGTACTCAAGAAAGATTTGTCTTGGGCTGAACTCCGATGTATGGACGCTGAAAGCTTGGATTTTCCTGATAGTAGTTTCGATTTTGTGTTTTGTGGTTTTGGACTATTTTTCTTACCTTCAATTCCTACAGCCTTATCTGAATTTAAGCGAGTTCTTAAGCCCGGAGGAAAAGTTGTTGTTTCCACGTGGGGGGAGGATTCAGAGTTGGATACATGGGTAAACGAGGAAACCAAAAAAGTCTGCGAAACAAATAGCTTAATTGCGACTCCCTTATGGAGTGAAAGAGAACTCTTCAATTTTCTCAAAGACGCTTGCTTCAACAATATACAAATCTCTGAAGAAACAATGCATTTTTTTCACAGAACAACTGAAGAGTGGTGGGATAGTTTATGGAGTCATGCAACCCGAGCCCAATTTGAACAGCTAATTCCAGATCAAATTACAAATCTACGTAAAAAAGCAGTTTTAAAAGGAAATAATTTAAATAAAGGACAAGGAATTCCTGAAGAACTACAAGTGTTATATGGAATTTCGCAAAAGTCTTAAATATAAGTTGGCTTAGCTAGTCACTCTTAATTAATTGGCTTTTTTACGAATTTCATCATACATAGCTTCAATACCGCTGATACACTTCCATAATTCCTTTAATGATTCTGGTTTCAAAGCGTCATCTCCAAAACGTCGATTCCAATAGCCACCCCATAAGCCCCCTTCATTTGTTAAATTTGAGACGTGCTTTTCCATTGAATGTTGATCGATTTTAAGTTTTCCTTGAGAGCCAATACTTATATCTGAAGATACGGTGTCAACGAATGACCCTAATGCAGCTTCCATCTGGTTAATGTTCTTTTTGGCATTAGCAAGTTCTTCAGACGCCATATTTAGATCACCAGACCCTAGAACATTTTTTGCTAGAACAATTTTCCTATAACTTTCTTGTATTACTTGGTAGAGAGCAAACTTTCCTTTATCATAATCTTTTCCTTGGGATAAAATTACACAAATAGTTGGTATCAAATGGGTCATATGATCATGAAGAAATTCTTTCCCCGTTGAAAGGAGTGCATCATGGATAAAGTAAGCCTCCACAAATGTCATATCGTCGGCAACGCCTTCAGAGGAAGCGACATCTAATTTTGGCAAATCACTATTCTTTTCTCGCAATTTTTCCCAGCGGGCGATTGAAGATTCTCTACTGGGAGCCGAAAAATAAGATCCAGATTTATGGACTTTAAAACTATACCCAAGAGAATTTAGCTCTTTAGCAAACTTTGCAATTGGCTGTTGATCCTTTAAAAAAGCGTTTAATTGCCTTTCTGTAGAAAAATGAGGAGCTAAACGTTTTTTAAGGCCTTTTATACTATCTGCTGTAAAATTTAGAGCCGTATCTAATAGTTCTGGTGGAGCTTCAACAGCGGGAAAAATATTGTATATTTTTTCTTGGTATTTATTTTGATTTATTGAATTCTTTAAGACAAATTCAGGCTTAAGAGTAAATATATAGATTTCTCCACCGTATTTGTCTTGCACGCATTCAATACATTTCCATACCTCTCCAGATTTTGCATCCATCTTTTCTTGCTTCGTTCCTTCGGCTTTAATGACACTTAAATCAGGTGCCGAAAAGCGCCTTCTGAGTACTGGTTTTTCAATTTGGTTTGAAAATTTTTTCTTAGTGTCAATATCCTCAAACTCTCGAGGTCTAGCAGACTTAATTTTTTTTGAAATGAT
>JACCVN010000218.1 GCA_013698165.1 Parachlamydiaceae bacterium
CTCTTGATTCTTTTCGATTTCCATCAGAATATTTGCCATATATAAATCTTGCAAATAAATAAAATCTACTACTTAAAGATAGAAATACAAATCCATTACAATCTCGAGTTTTAATATTTAGTGATGCGGCACCTATTTGATTACTGTAATTATAAATGGAATTTCCGAATGGGGGCTCTGTATCGATTATATCATAGAAATCGTATGAAAAACTTGCAAAAGATGATTTGTAAAATTTATATTTTATATTTAAGTAATAATTAAAAGAACTCTTAGATTTAATTTTATTTGCAATAAAAATTTTAGGAGAGTTAATACTCGAATCAAAATCAGATTTTAAAGAGGCAACATTATCATAAAAATGTTCCAAAGCTCTAGCTCTAAATTGTAATGATTCTGAAAAAAGCTTATTAGCTTCAAAGAAAACAGAATTCCTTTTAATGCTCGAAAAGTGAGGCTGAGAAAATCTGGTGAAATAATAACCCGTACTCAGCCGTATATTTGACCTTGCATAGAAATCTAAAATTATTCCAGTGCCAAAGCGTTGAAATTCATTTTTGTTTTTAAAATATTCAAACGGCACTAAAATTTCAAAAGGGCGATAGTATTCTGCTAGTTGTTCTTGTAGATCATTTTCAAAATGAACAATGGACCATCTCTCATAGCTCAAATGAGCATCTCCGCTGTTTCTGGTATGTGAGGAACTCTTAAGTAATCCCCAAAGGGCATCCTGGTTAAAGGGATATTCTTCAAGGACAGCTCTAAAATAGGAAGATGCGTTTACATAATCACGGCTATAAAAATAAATTTCACCTAAAGATAATTGGCTACTCAAATAATCTGTTTCAGAGTTTTCGATTTGTTCTGCGATTGAAAATGCTAAATCTGTCTTCCCCTGCTTAGAAAGGACGCGAATATAAGCCGCTTCTATAATAGGATCTTTAAACAATGCATTTGCGATTTCAAGCATTGACTCGGCTTCATTCAGACCCCCTAGCATCTCATAGACCTCAGAAAGTTTCAAATAAGCATAAGCACTATCGGGAACCTTTTCAATGAGATCTATGTACTCCGCTATTGAGGCTTCTGTTTCTCCAGCCTTAAAAAGTATATCTGCGTATTGATAATGCAGATAAAAATCTGTTGGATCCCATAATAAAAGCTGTCTTCCTAATGGGATAGCGCATTTAAAGTCTCTGCTATAAGCACATGTTTCAAATAGCTCTTTCTTTGCTGTAAATTCATTAAATTTACATGGAAGTTCTGATTTGAGTTTACTAATTTTATTATGATTTTCAGCCGATTGATCATTTGATATTTTTGCGAGTGAATTTCGTAAACTACAATTATACCAGCTAAAATCAAATACAGCTTCAAATACTGACAGGGATTCTTCTAGCTTTCCTACCTTTCGTAAATCCCAACCTAAAGTTTGATATATTGGTCGTAAGTCTGTGTCTGTTGCAACTGTTAAAAGGTTGTAAAAAGATTCTATGGCTTCTGTATAAAAAGAGTAGTTATGTAGAAACCATGTTGTATGTTCCAGATAACCCTTATTATTGGGTTGGAAGAAAAGGGCTTTTTTAAACTCTGCTCTAGCCTCAAATATTAAGAATTTTTTCTCAAATTCCATTCCTTTATTAAAATACTCATCCGCTAGTTCAGCTTCGGATTTTTTAGAAGTTTCCTTATTTTTTGAACAATTGACAGATTCTTGATTCTTTTTAAATTGATCCTTTTTTTGAGATTCTTCAGTTTCAATTAGGGTTTTTTTTTTAAGAGTTCAATATTTTGTTGATTTTCTTCTTGTGGTGTTTTTTTTGGCCCTATCCATTTATAGGCTCTTGCGAGACCTTCTTGACTTTTCTTTATTTCTTCAGTTGATCGATTTAGGGTCATGATTTCTTCATATAAAGGTACGGCTTGATCTGCATGGCCCGTGAATGATAACTGATCAGCGAGCTCGAGTAGAAGTTCTTGGCGTTTAGCGGGATATATTTCAATTGCCTGCTGGAAGAGGTTTAAAGCATCTTGATTTTGTTGTTTACTAGCGGCATATCTTGCCAAATCAATTAGAGCCTCTGCCTTCTTTTTTTTACATTGCTCTGAAATGATATAATCATGCTCTATCAATGCATTTTGAAATTGACCTACCCATGTGTAGGCTTGAGCTAGATTTTTATGAACTAATAAAGATTCATCTAAGGAGGGATTGCTCGCAAGTATTTGTTTGTAAAACGGAATCGCTTCATTAGCTCGTCCTAAATAAGAAAGCTGATCAGCATATTCTCGTAAAAGATCTTTATTAGAATAATTGGAATTCATAGCTTGTCCGAATAAATCGAGGGCTTCTTGATTTTTTTGCTTACTTGCTGCATACCTTGCAAGAGTAATTAATGCATTTTCTCTATTTTTTTTGCATTCCTCTGCAATAATATAATCATATTCGATGACTGCATTTTGAAATTGATCTACCCAAGTATAGGCTTTAGACAAGCTCTTATGAACTAAATAAGTCTCTTCTTGAGTTGGACTAGATGCTAGAATTTCTCTGTAAATTGGTATCGCTTCATTAGCACGGCCTGCATAAGAAAGTTGATCTGCGTACTCTTGCAAAAGTTCACGCCTTTTTTGTGGATTTATTTGAATTGCTCTTTGAAATAGTTCAACTGCCTCTTTGTTTTTACTCTCTTTGGCAGCCTGACGAGCTAAATTTATAGCTTTTTGAGGGCCACTTACGTCGTAAGAATCCGTAACAAAATGATCAACTAACTGTAATTCATCCAAATGAAAAAATGGTGTTGAATTTAAGTCAATTTTAGGAATAGAATCCTGAGCAAAGGCGGAGCATACTTCTAAAAATAAAATTTGCAGATAAAAAATTGTATTTTTTCCTGTTTGCAAAAATTTCCATATTTGCTTGCTTTGCATTGATATCACTCATTTACAATTTTTTTCGTCCGGTCAGAAACAAAAGCTTAAGATAGTCCTCATAAGTCATTTTTCCCCAAGAGAGCCTTATTCCGTGAGCTAAACATTTTCAGCTATGTTTTGCAATATTTTTATTTTAAAATCATTGCCAGAGGTTTCCATTCTGAAAAACAAAGATCACTAATGTCAAGAATGACCTTGAGCAAAAAAAAGCTCGTGAAAAGACGATGCAAAAAATGGAAGCTTATCTATTAAAACTTAAACACCAAAGTTATCAAATTGCAAATCCTGGCGTCAATTTGTCGAAGGACTCTTCCCTTGCCAGAAAATGGAATGAGCTTCACGTTAGTATGAATATCGTCTCTGAATTCATTGCAAAAGAAAGAGTTGCACTTAATTTACCTAAATGCCTGAATAAAGATCTCATTGACAATATCCTGAGAGAGCGTTCAAAGAAATAGTCTATTAAGGATTAAGTCTGCTTCTCTTTAAATTGTTAGGGTATTCAAATGTGTAAATCATCGATTTAAAATCTTTAGAGATGCCAACCTAGATATTTACGTGATTTTAATCTCTCATCTAATGGTTTTTGTGAAGGCTTGCTGATTATGCCTGAGATTGGCAATGATCAAAGCAAGACTGTATCTAACACCTTAGGTCAATTACTCTTGGTGAAACATTTGTTCTGCCATCTTTAATTGAGCCTCTTGCTGATTGAAAAACTGGTTAGCAAAGGCGAATTGATCACCGTCCATTTTGGTGCGCAAGTTTTCGCGGGCACGGTCAATAACTACTGTTTGGCTTTCAAATGCCTTTTGGGGATTCGTCATTGAAATTGAGTCGGGCTTGCCATAATCTGGCATCAATTCAAGAACCTCTTCTACCAGCGTCTTCTTAATGAGGTCTGGGCTTTCAGGTTTCATCTTTGATCCTGACATTTTCAATTGAAGATCATAGCTTTGCTCCAGAGTATGTCGCGGCATTTCTTCTACGTATTGATCGAACAAAGCTAACTCGTGGGGGTTAAGCATGGTAGATAATTCATCCCGTAGTTGTTTCTCGTTGTTTTTTTATTCTTCCACCATTATTGCCTGGTCACCCTTGTCTCCTGAAATCTGTTTAAAGGTAGATTGCATTTGAATAGCCAAGTGTTTGGAAATGATTTCACTTGCCTAAATTTCGACGCTTGCCGGCAACTTTAACTCGTTGAAAAGATTGCTGTATATCAAGTCCACGCTTCTATCAGCACTCAGTTTAATCAGTGCTTCCCCATTTTCTCCTGAAAATAGGTCACTCATATTCTTAAGGAAATTCGTTGGTTTTTCTTCATGTGTTTTGTCACTATCGTCAGCACTTCTGCTTTGTTATATCTAGGATATTCAATCTTTCAAATAAATAGATGTTAGTTCTTAGGAACGTTAAGTACAAAAAGAGTTTTTTAGGCCACTGACCTTCTTCTTATCATTTATCTACGGATGGAATCTCTCGAGATTTAATAATTAATTTGTTATTATTAGCCATTTAACTTGGATAATTATATTAGGTTATATATGCATTCAATAAACAGATTTGAAAATTCGACAGCTCAAGCCACAAATGGTGAAGGCTGGACAAAAGTTGTAGATTTCCATGAAAAAGGCAGCCAAGTTGTAAAAGAAGGCGTTAAATGTAAAGTCATCTCACGAGAATTCAGGGAAGCTTCATTGATGGAAAGAATTATTA
>JACCVN010000224.1 GCA_013698165.1 Parachlamydiaceae bacterium
ACCGCCCAGCGTAGATACTCCACAGGAATTTCTTTCATCGGACGTCCTTTATGTTTCCCTAAGGGCATCGCTTTTAGCAGAACAGGCCTGCTTAGAATTTCAAAAAGCTGATCAGTCGTTTTATAACTCTTTGAAAGATATTTGAATACGCCCATATTCACGATGACATCGCTCATGGCTCGGTGGGCGCCTTCTTCTTCGATGTTAAAATGCTTGCGGAGCTGCTCCAGGGAATTGGTCGGGCTTTCCCCATATAGACGGGCCATACGTAAAGTGTCAAAGAAACGATTGCTTAAAAGTGTGTGTGGAATGCCCGCTCTGTCAGCAGCTTTGCCTATCAATGCAAGGTCGAAGTTGACGCCGTGTCCCACAACAATATGTTTACCGATCATTTCAAGGAGTTTGGGAAGGACGGTAGCAATTGTAGGCTTCCCGGCAACCATTTCTTGAGTGATATGGTGGATATCGATAGTTAATTGAGGGATAATGCATTCCGGGTCAATTAACGTCTCATATTCTTCCAATATTTCGTCGAATGTAAACTTGACCACCGCAATTTCAATGATTCTATCGAGCTCTAAATCTAACCCTGTCATTTCGCAATCGAGGCAGATAAATGTCTGTTTGTTCAGCAAGCCCATAGATTAAACCTTATTCATTTTCTTCATTAAGAGCTTCACAAATCATTTTAGAGATTTCTTTATGCCCGGTATTTTTGACAACTGAGTAGTGGACATATTGGAGATTTTCAGTATCAAAAGCTTGCAAAATCTTTTTGGTGTTGCTACTGCGCTCGTTTTGAGTAACCTTATCAACTTTTGTCAGGACTAAAATTACAGCTTTTTCATTATGGGCGGCCCATTCCAGAAATTCCTTGTCGTCATCTTGAGGCATACGCCGGATATCGAATAAGAATAGGATAAGCTTCAGCTGGTCGCGCTTCTGTAGATATTCCTGGACCATGGGTCCCCACTGTCTGCGCACTTCATTTGGGACGTTTGCATAGCCATAGCCTGGAAGGTCTACAAAAACAAGTTCTTGATTGACCATGAAAAAATTCATCGCTTGGGTTTTCCCTGGCGTCGACGATGTTTTTACTAATCCTTTTGAGTGAAAAAGATGGTTGAGCAAGCTGGACTTTCCAACATTTGATCTGCCTGCAACAGCGATTTCTAGCAGAATCTCGCCTGTGAGACCTTTCAAGACTGGATAGTGGCTTTCTTTTGTGGCAGTAGTACAAAATTTTGCGTTTTTAAAGAGATAGTTTTTCATCTATGCCGATTCCCATGATTTTGATGCGACGCTTATCTCCGCCAGCATGTGTTAGGATAACTTTGATGCAGTCTTCTGGGACCAATGCCTGAATTCTTTCAGACCACTCAATGCAGCAGATTCCGTCAGCAGTAAGAAATTCATCAAAGCCCATACTTAAAAACTCATCCTCGTCTTTTAACCTGTAAAGATCAAAATGATAGATGTTGATAGATCCAAGATAAATATTCAGATATGTGAAAGTAGGGCTGCACACATCCTCCATGGGATAGTCTGCACACGCTGCGGCTAAGCCTTTAATAAAAGTTGTCTTGCCTGCGCCAAGTTCTCCGAAAAAGCAAACCACACTATTTTTCCCCAAATATCTAGCCAAAAGACGGCTCATCGCTAACGTCTCTTCAAGATTATTCAGAGTCTTATCTATAGAATGATGAAGGTTCTTTTTGGAATGATGAGTGTTTAGTGATGAGCGATGATCTGAGGGCATTATTTCAGGGTCTTCTTTCATTTCACCATTCACGTTTATTTGTAGAATGTTGAAAGAAAAACAATTGGTAGGGATAACTATTTTTTTCACTCACCATTCATCACTCATCACTCACCACTCACCACTCATCCTTTAAATGTCTATTCCAGCCACTTCTCAATATATGGCGAGAACTCTTCGTGTTCTGCTAACGATTCCACGAATGATCCAACTTTTTCTTCATTAAGTTGCTTTTGGATAAATGCCAGAAAATGTTCTTCGATTTGGAATTTATTTTGATTTTGTACCTCTAGAAGTGACAACTGGCGGAAATAGTTTTCTTTAAAATCGCGGATGACGGCTTCTTTGCTTCCAAATAGCTTCCCACTAAGTAAGGAGGAAAAAACTTTCTTTGTAATCGGTTCTTTATGCTTGGCTTTTGAGGCATAGCTTTTAATCACTTCACTATCTTCAGAGATAAAGAAACGTTTGACCCGTAATCCACCCACCCTTTCAGTGTTTTCTGGGCACTTTGAAACCCAATCATAAATGGCATCTTGAGGGTTTGGATGAGTATTATCAGCAAAGACTTTTCCGGTAAATGGACAGATGTAAATTTTCTTTGTTTGATCGTTAACGCTTAGGTTGCTGAATCCGATTTTAATTTCAGTTTCATGCCAGATCTTTTCGTCTTTACCTAGAATACGCATAGCATCATCGAGACTTTGATAGATCATTTTTTCTTTAGGATACAGAACAGGATGTATGCTAAATTTATTTTCTATAAAGAAGAGGTAGGCGTTCAGCAGTTCGCTGGAACTATTGTCTTTTAAATAATTTTTAAGAGCGGATTTTTGCTCTTCTGTGATGACAATTTTTGCCATTGATGACCCTCGGCTTAGAGACTATATAAATTGAGAAAGTACGACAGATACCTTTAAGTTTAGCGAATGTTTGTAATATTGCTCAAGGACAATTTAGATAATCAGAAAGTTACAACAATAAGTTGTGGAGATTTGAAAATGCCTAAAACCGCCAAAAACAGTTTAATCATCGAAGAAATACCAGTCGAAGGATACCAGAAAGTTATCGAAGCCAAGGATCCCACTTGCAACCTCCATTGCTTTATCGCTGTGCATAATACAAAACTCGGCCCCGCTTTAGGGGGCGCTCGCATCAAGCGTTATGTTGGCCGCGATGCTGCTTTAAAAGATGCATTGATGCTTGCCAAGGCAATGACTTCTAAATCTGCTATAGCAGAAAACGGTCTCGGCGGAGGTAAAAGCGTAATCATTGCCGACCCTAAAGAAAAAACTCCAGAGCTTTTACATGCCTTTGGCAAGGTATTAAATTATTTAAAGGGAATTTATATCGTTGCCGAGGATGTCGGCTCCACAACTGAAGATATGGAGATTATTCGCGAGGCGACGCCTTATGTTGCAGCTCTATCGAATGATCAAAGCAGTGGTGATCCAAGCCGTTTTACTGCTTGGGGAGTATATAAAGGGATTCAAGCTGTGGCTAAAATGCTGTGGGGCAGCCGCTCGCTGAAAAAAAGGACCATCGCAATTCAAGGCCTTGGGCAAGTTGGTAGCAAACTGGCTGATATCCTATTTTGGGAAGGGGCTGAATTGGTACTTACCGATATCAATACAGATAAATTACATCCTTTAGCTGTTCTGTATGGTGCAAAAGTTATTACTCCAGCAGATTTTTGCTCCACGGAATGCGACATTTTATCCCCTTGTGCTCTTGGAAGTATCATCGATGAAAAAAGCATTCGTAAAATGCGCTGCCAGGCAGTTGCGGGATCAGCAAATAATCAGCTCGCCACCCCTTTGATGGGAAAAATGTTGATGGACAGAGGAATTCTTTATGCTCCCGACTTTATTATAAATGCGGGCGGCATCATAAATGCGGCGAATGAATTTGAACCTGGTGGCTATAATCCCAAAACGGCCAGAAATAAGGTAAATCATATTTACGATGTCTTGATAAAAGTGTTTGAAAAGTCTATACGGCAGAATTTGCCGCCTAGTCAGATTGCAGATGAGCTGGCTAAATATAATTTGGACCATGACGTCGCTAAAAGATTAGAGCCTATCGACTGGTCTTTCCGAAAAACGACAAGGGGACAATAATGAAAAGACAATAAGAACATTAGCGGCAAACGACATTACAACAAAAAAAGATTGATCTTTAATGTACGTTAAGTCGTTTGTCGTTAATGCTCTTATTGTCTTTTAACTCGTTTATGTTAGCCGTTTGGGTTTGGCGATTTAATCTCTTTAAAACCAGCTTTTAAATTATGCCTTGTTCCCATATCACTTGCTTTTAGCGACTGGGGATCTAAATTTCCAATACTAAAATACGCAGTAAAAACTTTAGTGCTTTTGTTTCCTTCTAAACATTTCTCGAGTTCCAAATTGGATCTTGATCCCACAATTGATCCTTCCCGACTCTTCGGAGCTTCCCCCGTCGGAGAATTCTTAATTTCTTCTTTTCTCGCTATCGCTAAGGGAGTTGTCTCTCCGCCTGTTTGTCTTATGGGTTGCTGATGAAAATCAGGAATCCCGCGCCCTTGTATAGGTGAAGTTGACATAAGTCCTCTCGTTTATAATATTACTTTTAAACCGTCTCTTTTCCTTATTATAACATAAAGAATATTTATGTAAAAAATATTTTTTAAAGTATTTTTTATTAATTAACTATGTATTTAAAATTGGTAAATGTTTTAGAATAAATATAAGAGCGGAGTAATCTTTAATCAAAGCTGTAAGAATTAATAAGAATGTTTAAATGGCTAATTAAATATAAAAAAATTTAAAAACGCCTTTAATCTTTTAAATTGATTCTTGCAGCTCTAATTAAAGATTACCTTGAGAATAGGAGATGCCTACAATGACAAATCCACTATTGATGAGCCAACTGCATGGGGATGGAAGTTTTCCATCTCATGAGTTGTTTGATGATCCCGAATACGATACGGCCTTAGAC
>JACCVN010000230.1 GCA_013698165.1 Parachlamydiaceae bacterium
AGCAATTAGACTGGGGAAATTGATTAGGTTAAGTAAAGGGCTCTCAAGAATTTGACAAAGGATAAGGGGCCCTTGGACACGCAATAAGGGTTCATAGGGAAAAACCACTGTGCCTTCAGGCACAGCATCAACATCGCAAGTAAAAGATAGTGTAGAGAGATAATCGAAAAATGCAGGTTCGAAAAGCGGCTCACCTTTGGCATCGCGGAGGGTGGATAGGTAGGCAAGATCAGATGCGTCAAACCGAAAATTTTCAATAAAGTCGATCGCGTATTCAAGTCCTGCAGCAATAGTAAAACCTCCATGAAATGGCAGCTTTCGGAAGAAAAGGTGAAAGACAGCTTCTTTGTCAGCGAGCCCTTTTTTCCAGTATCCATATGACATCGTCAATTGGTAGAGATCAGTCAATAGAGTAAGAGAATGGTTATAGAGGTGAAAGATTGAGCGAACCATATTATGACCTTGATGGATAGGGAGATAGCAAAGCTGCTGCCTCGGCATTAAGTTGTAAAATTCGCTGGTCGATAGCTTGCAGTTTTGATCGGTCTGCTTTTGCTAGGTTTTCATACTTTTCAGCTTCATTTAATTCCGATATAAATTTTGACCATTGATAATCACGCATAGTCTGAATAGTTTTCACTTGGTCATTAATTTCAGTCAGGTGGGCATACTTAATATCACTGATCAGGGTATTCCTTTTTGCTGCCAAGTATGAAATCTCAAGTTGGATATCGATCAGCTCCTGAATTTGTAGAGGTTGAGAGGTGACTAAAGAAGTGCTGATAAATAGACATAAAATTAAAAACAATTTACTCATGTGATCCTTAACAATTATTCATGCCGCAAAGCGGAAATAGGATTCAAGGAAGCCGCCTTCCACGCAGGATAGATCCCTGAGCAAAGACCGACACCTGTGGCCATTGAAAGGGAAAGTCCTATAGACCAGAAGGTGACTATTGTATTCCATCCTGCCCAATAACCAATTAAAAGGGAAAAAATAATTCCAACCATTAAGCCGCCGGCCGTGCCAATAAAAGTGATCAGCATACTCTCAAGCAAGAATTGCCGTGCAATGTGAAGCTTATTTGCACCAACAGCTCTGCGGATACCAATTTCCCGAATTCTTTCTGAGACACTTGCAAGCATAATGTTCATGATGCCTATGCCGCCGACAAGTAGTGAAATTGCAGCCACGCTGCCAAGCACAAGATTAAAAGTATATTGTGTGCGATCAGCCTGGTCCAAAAGTTCTTGTGGGACAACAATTTGATAATCGTCCACACCCTTGTGCATTTTACCCATCAGATGCTTCACCAGAGGAGCGATCGTGGCAATTTGGTCACCTTTATCCATTTGGATAATGATTTCAGAAAGAGTGTCGGATTTTACTGACCCTGTGCGTGCCAAACCTTGCTGAGTGCCTAAAGGAATGAAGATAGTGTGGTTAAGATTGCGAGTGGTCATGGCAGTGGTTTTTCCGGGCTTCCATGCTTTGTGGCTGAGCACTCCAATGACTTTAAATTGCACCTTACCGATGCTGATAATGCTGCCGACATGTCCATTCTTTCCTAAAAGCTGAGCTATGTGACTTCCAAGAATGCACACTTGGTGTTGCAGAGAAATATCTAAATCAGAGATGTAGCGCCCTTCGGAGGTTTCCAATCCTTGGATTTCTGAAAATCCGCGTGTGACAGCTAAAATTTCGGGTGAAATGTCACTCAGGGTTGCGTTCAGGGAAGATTTAACAATTTTAACTTCCGCCATATTCATAATGCCTGGAAGAGTTTTCAAAAATGTTTTTGCGTCTTGAGGCGTCAGCCCTTGGGATCCTTTTTGAATCGCTTTGATTTGTTGTTCTTCAGTGTGTGCACTTTGCCGGATGATAATATTGCGTATGCCAAGTTGTTCAATTTGCATCAGCGTTTCTTGCTTTGCGCCTTCACCAATAGAGAGCATGGTAATGACTGCTACGATGCCAAAAAGTATTCCAAGAGTGCTTAGTAGCGTGCGCAGACGGTGCAGTAGAATTGATCGAACACCTTGCAAAAGAAATTCAGAAATGATCATGATGTATTCCCATCAATGATTTTGCCATCTTGCATGCGCATGATCTTTTGACAATGATTGCCCACAAAGGCATCATGCGTAACAATTAGTAATGTCACTCCTTGTTCGTTGAGCTCTTGAAAAAGTTTAAGGATTGATTCACCCGTTTTGAAATCGAGATTGCCCGTTGGCTCGTCAGCTAAAATGAGAATAGGATCTATGGCAAGCGCTCTTGCAATCGCAACGCGTTGGATTTCACCCCCGGAAAGCTCTTTTGGACGATGGAGTACACGGTGGCTAAGACCGACGCGATCAATGGCTTCGAGGATTCTTTTGCGAACCTCGCCCCTTACATTGTGATAGAGAAAGGGGAGTTCCACATTTTCATAAACATTAAGTTGAGGGATAAGATTAAAAGACTGAAAAACAAAACCGATCTGAGTGGCTCTAATATGCGAAAGAGAAGCGTCATCAAGCTGCGAGACATTATTGCCGCGAAGGAAGTATTCGCCTTCAGTGGGCCTGTCTAGACAACCTAATAAATGCATGAGAGTCGATTTTCCAGAACCTGAGGGGCCCATGAGAGCAATATGTTCGCCCGAGGAAATTTCTAAATCGACGGACCGAAGAGCATAAACAGTTCCATGGCCAAGTTGATAGGCTTTGGATAGACCTTTCACTTTTATCAAGGGTTTAGAAGCCGTCATTTGTCCGTGCCCTTTTCAGCATCTGAAATAATTAGGCTTTTGGAGGGCATACTCAGGCAGACCTCGTCGCCTTTTTCTATTCCAGAATCAATTTGCGTCCAGTATTCATTACTAGCCCCAAGTTGTATTGGGGTCAAAAGATAGTTTTTGCCTCTTTTGATATAGCAGTAGTGCTTTTTATCTTTTTCGAAGACCGAATGAATAGGGATGCTGAGCTTATTGTTCACTCGATCGGCCAATATCACGCTGCGCGCAGTCATGCCCGGGCGAAGTTGAGGATCCCCATGATCAAGCCCAATGCGTATATCAAAATACTTTTCATCACCCATCTTGTTGGAATCAGACAGGGCTAATACTCCTATCGACAGCACCCGGCCTTTCAAATAGAGCTGCGGGTAGGCATCTAAAGAGATAGCAGCTGATTTACCTATTCCGATTTTATAAAGGTCTGCCTCGCGCACTTTAGTTTTTACAATCATTGAGTCTAGGTCTGGCAGGTCTAAAATAGGTTGGTTTCGAATCACTTGATCACCAACTCTCGGCTTGCGACGCAGACCATTGCGAAACTCTTCTTTTAAAACCACAATACCGGGAGAAGGCGCGCGTATGTCGGTCAGTAAAAGAACCGCTTCGGCGTTTTTAAGTTGCTGATGTAAGTCAAGTAGCTCTGCTCTCGCGTGGTCAAGCAAGGAGCGGTCGCGAATGATTTTGATAACGCCAATGCGCGTTGATTCTTCCAGCTTTGAGGATGCTCTTTTTAGGGTTGTATTCGCTTTTTCTATACGCATTGGATGGACATAGTTAACAAAACTTTCATATTCAAGTTTTGCAATTTCAAAGGCTTCTTCTTCATCCTGAAGTTTCTTTTTGGCTTGTAGCAGCTCACTAGAGCTTAAAAA
>JACCVN010000257.1 GCA_013698165.1 Parachlamydiaceae bacterium
TACTGCTTTCCATGATGGACGACAAGTTTTCCCTCAACATATTCAAAAATCGCTGAGTCACCGGTCTCATCAGAAATTGCTAAGTGCAGCTGTGCAGGCGACCCATTCGGTAAAACCGGCGCGAGCAAAGTAAACGGTTCTTTGCTTAATGCATCGACAGCTTCGTTTACGGTAGCAAAATTATCTAAAACATATTGCGCCCAAAGACTAATTGACAGCAACGCTGTTTCGCCACTGGGCTTGCCATAATCTGACTCTGCGAGATATAACAAATTCGCTACAAGGCCCTTTTCATTCATACCATCAGCGGCGCCTACATCGTATCCAGAGACGATAAGACTGCCAAATTTGGACGTCCAGGCTATTGACCGTGGCCCCGCAGCGCCCTCGCGCTTAATCCCTCTAGGAAATACCCATAGATCAGATTGCATATCCTCGCTCCAATCCATTGATCTTCCGGTAAGGATCACTGAATCTGATCCGACAAATAAGGCTCTAGTGCACGCTTCCATTGGATGAAATAAGGACGTTACCATACAAAAAGTAGCCAATGCCATACAGTTGTTATTTTTAAATTTTCCCATTTTCATGCAGCGACCTCGCTTAAATTAAAATTTTTAATGTACTAAAGTGGGATAAATAAGCATAGTTCCAAAAACAAGAACGAAACGCCAGTATTTTGATTGACGGCAAATATACAATATCGTACACGCGGTTCTAAGTATATATACTGCCTTTAGCTCAATCTGAGAAATTTCGGCTGCTTACGCAAATGTAGCGACAGCGAACGTTTGCGTAAGCAGCCATAATTTCTCAGATTTTGCTATGTCGAGTATATGTTTCTCCCAGCAATTATTAAACTGTGGTAATAATATGACAGATAAAAAAAAGAGCAAATCGCCAAATGAAAATAAGAAGGTTGCAGAACTCGAAATCAACAAAGAAGTCAGCTCTGGTGAATTTCTTACCACTAATCAAGGTGTGCGCATCAATGACAATCAAAATACCCTGAAAGCTGGTGAGCGAGGGCCCTCTCTCTTAGAAGATTTCATCATGCGTGAGAAAATCACGCATTTCGATCATGAAAGAATCCCTGAGAGAATTGTCCATGCCCGCGGATCTGCTGCTCACGGGTACTTTCAACTATATAAACCTCTTAAGCAATACACTAAAGCCAAATTCCTAAATGAAACGAGCACGCAAACCCCTGTGTTTGTACGTTTTTCAACCGTTGCCGGTTCACGTGGATCTACCGACCTGGCGCGGGACGTAAGAGGATTTGCAGTTAAATTCTATACGGAAGAGGGAAATTTCGATCTGGTTGGTAATAATATTCCTATCTTCTTCATTCAAGATGCAATGAAATTCCCCGATCTAATTCATGCCGTCAAGCCGGAACCTCATAATGAAATGCCACAAGCCGCCTCTGCTCATGACACATTTTGGGATTTTATTTCACTCATGCCTGAAAGCATACATATGATTATGTGGGTAATGAGCGATAGAGCAATTCCAAGAAGCTTGAGAATGATGGAAGGCTTCGGCATCCATACCTTTCGCCTTATTAACGAAAATGAAAAGTCCGTATTCGTCAAATTCCACTTTAAGCCGCTTCTAGGAGTTCATTCTGTCGCATGGGATGAAGCGCAAAAGATATCCGGAAAAAATTCTGATTTTCATCGTCTCGATCTCTATGAAGCCATTGAAAGCGGCGCATTTCCTGAATGGGAATTTGGGATTCAGATCGTCCCGGAAGAAGATGAACACAAATTCCCTTTCGACTTACTAGACCCCACAAAGTTAATTCCTGAAGAGCTCGTTCCTGTGCTGCCAATTGGGAAGCTTGTCCTTAACCGCAATCCGGACAATTTTTTTGCTGAGACAGAACAAGTCGCATTCCATCCAGGTCATCTTGTGCCTGGCATTGATTTTACCAATGATCCACTTTTGCAAGGACGTTTATTCTCCTACACTGATACACAGCTCTCGCGTCTGGGAAGTCCCAACTTCCATGAGATCCCCATCAATCGGCCCGTGGCCCCTGTACACAATAACCAGCGGGATGGCCACATGAGGCAAACGATTAATCAGGGAAGAGTCTCCTATCAACCTAACAGCTTGGCCAGCGGTTGTCCATTTCAAGCTAAAATGGCAGAGGGAGGCTTTACATCCTTTGTTGAAAAAATTGATGCCAATAAGATTCGAGGCCGCAGTCCAAGCTTTTTCGACCACTTCAGCCAAGCCACATTGTTCTTCAACAGTCAATCAGATGCAGAAAAAAGACACATTATTAATGCTCTGAGTTTTGAATTAGGCAAAGTGCAAGTTGATGCGATCAGAACGCG
>JACCVN010000268.1 GCA_013698165.1 Parachlamydiaceae bacterium
ACTTGTTGCTTTGAGCAATATCAAAAGTTCTCCTCTGACAACTATAAGTGTCATCAACTATGACAGGCGTGTTATTGGGAAAATGATAAAATATTGCTTAAAATATGACCCTGAATCTGCCGAAAAATATTTCCAATTTGCTCAAGTGACAGTCAATAATATGAAAGATTGTTGGGCAAAAGCTGAATATTATTTACTGATAGCCGATGCTTTATCAAAATCTGAGCCGGAATGCGCATTTGATTCAGCCTTAAAAGGCTTTAATATTTTATACGCCAATAAAAAAAATTATAATAGCACATTAAATCTTAAAGCCATAAAAATCCTTTCAAATTTGATTCCAATAAATGCCTGCACTGTAGAGAAATTATTTAGCAAAGATGACCCATTGAAAATTTCTACATTTTACTCGATCTATAAAACATGGGGAGAAAAGGAAAACTGTCGTAAAAAAATCAGTAAATACATTTATAAAAAGAAGCATCTTAGTAGTGATGAGCGAAAAATAGCAATGCGAATTTTAAATTATGATGATAAAAGGGATTATAACTATCTTAATACCATTGTCAAAAATTGTATCAAAAAATCCCAGCCCGACAATAGCTCTCCAGTAATTGATAATTTTGTGACGCTCTGTGAAATTTATCACATCTATTCAAATCCTAATTTTAATATAAACACTTCAAAAATCCTGTTCAACTATGAGGATGAAACAACCAGCTCATTATCTTTAAATAGTTTAATTTCTATTGAAAATAACAGGAGTCGAATGGAAAATACACTCGCCGAATATGCCTCAAAAACCTTAGACATTATTGATTATCGGTTAACTTGTAAAATGACTTCTGAAGAATACATCGACTCTTGCATTCTAGTCGGCAAAAATCTTAAAAAGGACCAACCTTTTCTGGCCACAAAATATTTCTTAAATGCTTTCGAGCGCTTACAAGATATTCTAGATCCATTTCATAAGCTTTCTAAGATCTGTGATATTTACAGACACTCTATTTGCTTTTCAAAAAAAGAATTAAATGCAGGATACAAAGAAGCTTGCAATGCAGTTAATAAAATTGATTCTGATGAGAAGATTATTTTGGGTTTATCGATGATTTTAACAAATAAAGGTCTTAAGCCATTTGTGATAGACAAAAAAAGCTTAGGAGCCACCACGATGGGGAGCCACCAATTTTAAGGCATAGACACAAAGTAACACAAGGGCATCAGTCTTTGCAGAGATCCATTTGCACCTTTGTCTTTGCGCTAAAACTGGCGGTGGCTTCCCCATATGCCCCCAGACTGGTGAGGGTACTTGATGCGAGACGCAGCAGGCTACATACAACAGAGAGCATGGCCGTTAGTCAGCATGTCAAAGTCGATATTTTCTTCGACTAAAGAGATTGCATGTTCAACTTTCAATTCATCTTCGGTGCGAATTTTGCTTGTAAAGGAAGCAATTTTTTTCATCGTTTCAAAGCTGCAGAGGTTGACATATAACATCGGGAGATCAAGCTGTCGCAACTTATCGATAATGTTTTGGGTTGGCTGGCGATGCCCAGTTAAAATCATGCCTCCGGCATAATTTAAGATCCCGCTGCTGGCAGCTTTTTTATGCTTTTCGATATTTGCAAGAATAATATCTTCACGGCTTGCGGGTGTAATTACAAGTTCGTTGGGAATCATGTCCCCTTCATAAGTTTCTACAGAGTCAGCAACAAGGCGAGAGTGTTGGAAATGCCTAAAACGATGTAACTCACCACTTAATAATTGAGTTTTGAACAAGTTTGCAAAATCTTGAATGGTAGGCTGACTCAGAAATTCACTGTAGGGAATAGCCCCAATAAGAGGAACTCCCCATTTTTTTAATGAAGTGGGGAAATAGTCCAACAACATTTGACGTTTATCCTCAAGAACGCGATTGAGGATAACTCCCCTAATCTTTACTCCATATTGCCTGCAAAGACCGATGTTGAGGGCTAATTCATCATGCGCAGATCCCAATCCCCCCGATGCAATGATAATGACTTCTGTTTTCAAATGTGCTGCCACTGCGGCATTATTGAGATCTATGATCGACCCCACACCCACATGCCCCGTGCCTTCAACGACAGTGTATTGGTTTTGGCTTGCGATCTTTAGAAAAGATGTTTCAATTGTGTCTAGCATTGTAGATCCGGAAATTTTTCCATCGATATAATCGCGTGTAAATCCAGAAGGAATGATCACAGGGCTCATATCAGACCAATCAGCAGCTAAATTAAAATGTTTTTTAAAAAGAACAACATCTTTATCGACATTCAGGCCTTCTTCAATGCGTATATGCTGCTGGCCGACAGGTTTGATAAAGCCAATGGATGAAAAGCGTTTTTGCAGGCCTGCGATAATGCCTAGGCAAAGAGTCGTTTTACCGACATTTTGACCTGTTGCAGCAATAAAAATTGAACGTTTATGCATATTTAAAAGCCTCCTGTTCTAAAATTTTTCTGATGACTTGCTGCGTTTCTTCAAAGATTTCTACATCTGACTGAAGAGCGTCAACTTCTTCAAGAGTAAACCACCGCATTGACTGAACTTCACGTTCGTTGATTTTGGCATCCCCTCCCACAAGTCGACCCAAATAGATAAAGTCAATATGTTGATGAGCTGGTGATCCATTATGCACAGGAATTTCCTCCAACAGACACATATAGGGACGCGGCAAGCTGCCGGCATTCCAGCGTTGCACCCAGACTTTTTCATCTGAAACAAGTTCGATATCGTAACCAGTCTCCTCAAAGACTTCTCTTATTGCGGCTTCGGAAGGAGCTTCATTGGGATCCACGTGACCACCGGGCGGAAGCCATTTATTCAACTTGCGGTGGAAGATCATAAGGATTTTATCCTGATCGACGACATATGTAGTTGCAACGATTTGTCTAAGCATGTTGTTTCCTTAGATTTAAGTCCAAATTATAGCATTATATGGTATAAGCAACAATGTCATTCGATTAGAAATATTCAAACCAACAAATAATTTATTAGGTCAATTATGACATTCACACTTAGCCTAGGAGCCAAAGCCCCAGATTTCAAGCTTAAGGGCACTGAGGGGAAAATCTATTCAATACAAGATTTTAAGGATAGTGAGGCACTGGTCATCTTTTTTACCTGTAACCATTGCCCCTACGTATTAA
>JACCVN010000272.1 GCA_013698165.1 Parachlamydiaceae bacterium
AACTGCTTATTGAGAGATGCAGCAGGCCATATGTAAATCGCCAGATTGATGGCAAGAATGTGCTTATTCACAAATCTAAACTCTTAAATTATAGATGCTTATTCCTTAACTTAACGACATTGGGCCTTACGGCCTAGGCTAATGGTTCTGTCGGGGCATTGCCCTGAAAAAAAATATTCACATATCACATTTTTTGACGAACTCATGAAAAATATTATAAAACTGCTTCTGCCAGTAAGGTTTAGTATAAAAAGTCCTAAAGTCGAGACAGAGAGGAAGGGCAGCAGCTATCCGTCCTTATCGAGCCTTGTCGTCGCCTCTCCTTGTGTTCATTATGGGCTCTGTGGTAGATTCTAGAGCGTTAGACAGCTTCGTGATCAGCGATGCCGATGATGTAGCCCCGGAACAGCCCTGTGGAGATCACGCCCATGTGGCACTGCAGTGTGACCGTCTGTCCACTTTTGGCTTTTAGGCTCAATTGTGTCTGGCAAATGTTCTTATAAGCCAGCTGCGCTAACGCATTTTGCCACTCTTGGGTATGTCCCCCAATGATTTCTGAGAAATTTTGAATGAACTTTTCGGGATGCCATCCTAATAGATTTTTGATTTCCTGATTTGCAAACAAAAGCTTACTTTCTTTCTGAGAGTAAACCCACAGCGGGCTTGAGGCTTCGCTGCGCAAACTGTCGCATAGTCTTCTGAGGTCTAAGGCATTATTGTCGAGGGATAGATCGCGCGTTCTTGTCAATCTGTTTGCGTAATGGCTGCCGCCAGTGATCTTTTGAGCAATGTCCAAGCATCTTTTAAGCTGAGCGGCTATACTGTTAGACATGAGCACGGGTTTTTCTAAATTCTGACGTGCAGGCCTTTCATTTTCATTTACTTGATATGACGTATTTGTTTCGCACAAAACTAGTGCCCCAAGTGGTATTGGAACAATTGTTTGTGGTTTGTCACTTTGTACCTTTTCAGCGATCTGCAAAAGCGTTTTGATCTCGTAAGTGAGATCGCGTACTTTTGTTTCCAACTGTTCAATGATCTGCTGTTTTGTTTCGACTGCATTGCGCTGTTCATTGATTGTTTGCTGGTATTCACCAAGGAAGAGATGGTTTTGTTCTAATTTTTCTTCTGAGGAGGCTTTAAAATGCTCGAATTCCTGTTGTGTCTGTTCAAGTTCACGATGAAGCCTTTCACTTTCCATATTCAGATCCAAGAGTTCTCTCTGGCAGTGATCAAGCTCCTCTTCAAGTTGGCTGTTTTGAGCTTTGCACGAGGAAAGCTCTTCGAAAACAAGGTGAAAGCGCTCTTCAGCTTCTTCAAGAAGCTTTGGGTCTAAAGTCGGTTCTGGAGAGGGCGGTTCAATAGTAATAATTTCAGTTTCTATGGTTTTCTGCTCGATTTCCCAGGATGTAATGAGCATGAATAATATTAAAGAGCCAATGGCTGTAATGAATAAACCAATAGCTGTGGAGGCCCAAAATGTATTTGCAGGGCTTTGAAATGTATTAAAAAAAATTTGGGCAAGCAGGGGCAAACAATAACAAAATAGAATGGCCAAAAGGATGCGATAACGACTGTGAGAAAAGAAATCCATATTACCAAAAATATACATTTTTACATTCATAATTGTCAAACTATGCTCATGATATTGTGTGATATAATTATAATAGAGGGCGGGCCATGCTTTTATTTATTCTAATAATAAACTTTTATTTAGTTGATTTGTAAGGTGCATGACTGTTAATCTATCTAAATTGTGAATAGGAAATAAAAAGACAACCAAGGATAATTAATGCATACTGTAGAAAGCAATTTAGGAATCAATAGACATTTAACAACTCCCAAGTCCTTTGAAAATACGGGGACTCGTAAAAAACATGTACGCAAAGTTCAGCTAATTCAACCAAGTCAAAAAGCCTGGATTAATGCGGAAACTTTAAAATCGGTTTTTGCCATCACCATAATTGCATGTTTAATCTTTGGAGTTTTTATTCCATCTGTTGGTGCTAGCACTTTAAAGTCGCGAGAGAGCATTTCTCTGTCCAACAGCAAAGCAGTTTGTAAAAATCCGCAATTCTATGCACCTGTGCAATCAAACTTGCAGCCTTATAATTCACAGCCAAAGCCATTATTTGGAAACAACTACTGTCCTAAACCCATTGAAACTTTTCACCCGGCTATTCCAAAAGTGATGCATGCAGGAAAAATGAAAGGGTTAGACCGTATTCTATGTGTCATTCCTGAAAAAATGCCTACCTTTAAGGAATGTAAGGAAGTTGCAGAAATGATGGATGGGCTAGTAAAGAAACGTTTTCCTAAAAAATATTCAGAGGCTATGACCAAAAAAGATTCTGAAAAGGGATTGCCGATACATTCTCCAACAGATATTGGCTATTCAATTAAGAGTGTGTATGTCGGCACTAATCCTCAAAAAGAATTAAATTATCGAAACGCTTTGAGTTACCTGGAAGATACAGTTCTCAAAAATCCTAGTTTTTTTGAAAAATCGGATGCTGAAGTAGTTGCGAGCATCATGAAAACAAATGAGCTTGTGGAAAAGAAACTTTCGCGAGCTCCGGGCAAATTGCGAAAAGATTTTTCTTTTATTTTAGACGATCAAACTTCTGGTGTCGAAGGTCTAAGGAGCCTCCTGATAAAGAAAGGGGGCAGCAGTAAAGATTTAAAAATCTTTGATAAATTCTTTTCAAAAAGAGTAACTGGAATTACTGATGAACAAGCTAGAGTGCTTAGAATGATTTCTTTTTTGCCGACACTTCCAGATGCCGTTGAAAGTGAAATGTTGATTTTGGCTCGGGAAATAAA
>JACCVN010000236.1 GCA_013698165.1 Parachlamydiaceae bacterium
TTTTTTTAAAAATATTAAAAAATGAAATGGAACATTAAAATAGCATGCATTTTTCACAGCCTCGAAAGAGCGGCAGAAGCTTTTTATCCTAACCAAGCAGGAATTTTTTTTGAGTCTGACTTTGGCAGTTAGGCTTATTACACTTTAAGCTATATCACTGATAAATCAATACTCGTCGACATTTAAAATGTTGAGCCATAATCTTTTTTTAAAATTTTTTTGGCTCTTCGGAGATTTGCGTGGTGAATAAATATTTTAACAATAAAATAGTTTAAATAAAAATAGCATTTGTCACATTCTATTGGTTACAAAGACAGTAGAAGGGTGAACAAATGCTAAAAAACGATTATGTAACAAAACTGATTAATCTTGAAAGTGTTAAATTCAAAGATGTTGATATTCAACAGGATGAGATTCGATTTTTAGTGACTTCAGAACAAGGTGTGGGGCTTTGCCCAAAGTGCTGTTGTCTAACATCCACATTAGTTGATGTTAAGCCAAAAGTGTACAGAGACTTGGATCTGTCTGGACGAATGTGTTTAATAGAAATTGATCTAAAAAGATTTGAATGCAAAGGATGCCATACAACCTTCTCTGAACCGCTCTCATTTGCAGCTAGCCATAGACGTTATACGAGAAGATTTGAACAACAGGTTTACGAATGCTGCCAAGAAACAAATGCCTCCTATACAGCTTCGAAATTTGGGATAAATGATAAGACAGCTACAGAGATTTACCTGAACATAGCAAGACAAAAGCTAGAGCAGCAGCCCTATCTTTCAACACGAGTTATCGGTATAGATGAAATAGCTATGCATAAGGGACATAAGGATTTTGTTGTTGTGATCACTGACCTGACAAATAAAAAAGTTATTGACGTGCTTAAGGGCAGAAAAAAAGCCGCTTTAGACACATATATAGCTGGATGGAGCAATGACTTTAAAGCAGGGATCCAATATGTTGCTATCGATCTGTGGGGGCCTTATCGTTCTGTGGTAGAAGCTATGCTGCCTAATGCCAAGGCGGTAGCAGATCGATTTCATGTAATGCAAAACTTAAATAAAGCTTTAGACAATTGCAGAAAGCAGGCCAAGCGAGAAAGTAAAGACGAAGACATTTGGAAAAATGCAAAATATGTAGTGCTAAAAAATCGAGAGGATTTGACAGACGAGCAAGCGAAAATATTGGATAAAGTGCTTACCGCAAGTCCAGAGCTTAAGATGTGTCATGAATTTAAGGAGTCATTTAGAAGCATATTTGACTCTAATGATAGAGAATCAGGGTCTAAAGAATTGTCTAGCTGGGTTTTAAGCATCGTAAGATCAGGCGTTAGTAAATATTATACGTTTGTAAAAACGCTTTTAAACTGGGAAGAGAATATACTTAATTACTTTGAAGAGAGGGTAAGTAGTGGTTTTGTCGAAGGAGTGAATAACAAAATAAAGCTTATTAAACGTAAAGCCTTTGGTTTTGTAAATTTCGAAAATTTCAGAATAAAAATAATTGATTGCTTTTCGTAAAAAAATTATTCACCACGCAAATATCCGAAGAGCCAATTTTTGTTGATCACAATATTATTTCTGTTTTCTAAATCCATAGAAAGTCTAGGATCATAATTAAAAGAACGAAAATATACGTTGATCATAATATCATCTAGTATGTTACCAAAATCGGCTTTAAGCAATTTTTCAACTTCTTGCGGATAATCCTGGTAATATTTCGCTTCATCATTAGGCAACATAAAAGCAATTTCAATTTTGTTTTGTTTATTCTCTAGGCCTCTGATGATTGCTTGCTTAATTAAATAATAGCCTTCAACATATTGAAGCACAGAATATGACTTTTGGGCATCCATCTCCTTGAGGCAATCCAATAGAGAATTCTCATAATTGAAAAATTGATCTACTCCCATGCCGCATGGCATTGCATCTTTGGAGAGATCTAGAAGCCATTGTTTTTTAGGCAACTCTTCACGCATCAGCCGGTAGAGAGGTGTTTGAACATCAATGTTACTGCAGCAGTATTTAAAGAATGACGATGCATAGATGCATTCTAATGCCTTTTTATTAACTGCATTTATTGCTTCACCAAGCGGTGTCGTTGCAGGTATGGAACTCGACACTTTTTTTAATTTCAAATTCCATCCATTCAAAGAATACAAAAACAATTTTGCATCATTTTTTTTCCGATACAACGGTTCAAAGAGGTTTTTTTGCATAAAAAAGGCTCCGCTTTTTGGAAGA
>JACCVN010000312.1 GCA_013698165.1 Parachlamydiaceae bacterium
GTAGATCTCAATAAGCCGAAATATTACGTCTTGGATATGTTTCCTTATCCTTCAGGTTCCGGACTTCACGTAGGACATGTTGAAGGATACACCTCTACAGATATCGTTTCCCGCTATAAAAGGCAAAAGGGATTCAATGTTCTTCATCCTATGGGATGGGACAGCTTCGGCCTTCCGGCAGAGCAGTATGCAATTCGGACTGGAACTCATCCTGCTGAAACAACCAAATTAAATATTGAAACTTTTAAACGTCAATTGCGTTCTTTAGGATTTAGTTATGATTGGGACCGGGAGATCGCGACCAGCGATTCCACGTATTATAAATGGACGCAGTGGATATTTACAAAATTATATGAACGTGGGTTAGCTTACGAAGCCGAAATGCATGTCAATTACTGTCCAGCATTAGGGACTGTACTCGCCAATGAAGAGGTTGAAAATGGCCGTGCAAAAGAGGGAGGACATCCTGTCGAAAGACGTCCTTTGCGCCAATGGGTCCTAAAAATTACAGCTTATGCCGATCGTTTAATTAAGGATTTGGATCTTGTCGACTGGCCGGAAAGTTTGAAAAAACTGCAAATAAATTGGATCGGTCATAGCGAAGGGGCGCGCATCGATTTTGATCTTCCCGGGCATAAGGAAAAAATATCAGTCTTTTCAACACGCCCCGATACACTTTTTGGATCCACATTTGTCGTCTTAGCCCCGGAGCATCCACTTGTTGATAAATTAATGACTGACGATAAACGCCAATCTGTTGAGGAATATAAGAAGCTAGTCGCTGCAAAAAGTGATTTAGACAGGACAGACTTAAATAAAGATAAGACAGGCGTTTTCATTGGTTCCTACGCTGTAAATCCTGCTAGCGAGAAAGAAATTCCAATTTGGATCGCTGATTATGTCTTAGCGAGTTATGGCACAGGAGCCATTATGTCTGTTCCATGTCACGATGAGCGTGACTTCGAGTTTGCTAAAGCACTAAATTTGCCCCTTATTCCCTTATTTGATCCAACATTTGAAACGAACCAAGCAATGCCGAAAGGTTTAACTGCCGACCAGTATCGTCAAGATATTGTAGACGGAAAAAGCAGTTGGACTGGCGATGGCCGCTATATCAATAGCTCATCGCAACACATTTCTTTGGACGGACTTACAGATATCGTTGCTGCTAAAAAAAAGATGACAGATTGGCTGGAAAGCAGCGGCCATGGTCAAAAAGCCGTTAACTATAAATTGCGTGATTGGTTGTTTTCACGTCAACGTTATTGGGGAGAACCTTTTCCAATTTTGCATTTTGAAGACGGCTCAAAGCGTACATTAGACCTCGATGAATTACCATTGTCACCACCACCAGTAACTAACTATGCGCCTTTAGGCGACGGGCGTAGCCCGTTAGAAAAGGTGCGTGAGTGGGTCGAGGTTATCGATGTAAAAACAGGCCAAAAGGCATTGCGGGAAACAAATACAATGCCTCAGTGGGCAGGATCTTGCTGGTATTATTTAAGGTTTTGCGATCCTCTCAATACTGAAAAGGCTTGGAGCGTAGAAGCTGAAAAGTACTGGATGAATGTGGATCTTTATGTTGGTGGTGTTGAGCATGCAGTTTTGCATCTGTTATATGCACGCTTTTGGCATAAAGTCCTTTATGATTGCGGTCTGGTGTCCACTCTGGAACCCTTTCAAACACTGCGCAATCAGGGGATGATCCTAAGTCGTTCTTATCAGGACTCCAACAATAACTATGTCGATCCGGAGATGGTCACAGAAAAAAATGGCGCCTATATCCACACTAAGACGGGCGAAACGTTGCGAAGTCAAATCGATAAAATGTCCAAGTCAAAACTCAATGGAGTGACTCCCGATGAGATCATTCAAGAGTTTGGGGCGGATTCATTGCGCCTCTATGAAATGTTTATGGGGCCGCTGGAAAAGGAAAAAATTTGGAATACCGATGCTGTCAGCGGCTGCAGTCGCTTCTTATCACGATTCAATGACATGGTCTTTTCTGAAAAAGTGACAGACCAAGAGTCTCCGGAAGCCACTAAGCTGGGGCATCGCTTGATCCATGGAGTGACAAACGATATTGAAAGTCTCCAATTTAATACTGCGATTGCCAAAATGATGGAATTTATCAATGATTTCACCAAGCTTCAAGCCTATCCGAAATCTGTTTTAAAAATGGCAACACAGGCACTTATGCCTTTTGCACCTCACCTTGCCGAGGAGCTTTGGGAGCATTTAGGGGGACATCAAACTTTAGCATACGCTCCATACCCTGAAGTAGATAAGCGTCTCTTGGAAGATGAAACTGTTACTTATGTCGTGCAGATCAATGGCAAAGTTCGTGGACGGTTTGAGTTGCCTAAAGATCAGACTCAAGAGGTTATTCTTGAAGCTGCTAAAGCTAATCCAAATATTGATAAACATCTTGAGGGCAAACCGATTCAGAAAGTGATTTTTGTTCCCAATAAACTTTTAAGCTTGGTGGTTTAAGAGTGAAAAAGAAAGCTATCGTCATTCATTCAGGTGGAATGGACTCCTCGATCTGTTTGGCCCTTGCCATTAAGGAATTTGGAAAGGATGAGGTGCTCAGCCTTTCTTTTTCCTATCAGCAGCGGCACTCCAATGAACTGCAGCAAGCAGCATTGATTTGCCAAACTTGGCAAGTGGACCATGCTGTCATTCAGATTGATGCATTAAAAGAGCTGACAGACAATGCCTTAATGAATAAAGGAATGCTAATTGAACATTCTGAAGGTAAAGCACCCAACACTTTAGTCATAGGCCGCAATGGCCTGATGGCTAGGCTTGGAGCTATCCATGCTGATCATATCGGCGCAAACTGTATCTATATGGGCGTTATGGGCCTTGAGGGCGCTAATTCAGGATACCGTGACTGCTCCCGGGAATATATGGACCTTAAAGAGGAGATCTTGCGGTTAGATTTAGGTAATCCTAATTTTGAAATCCGCACCCCTTTAGTGCATATGACCAAAAAGGAAACACTTGATGTTGCCGATAAACTTGGTGTCCTGGATTTTCTTTTAGAAGAAACAATCTCTTGCTACGAAGGCATTTCCAAGCAAGGGTGCAAAGTCTGCCCCGCATGCATTCTCAGAAATCAAGGCATCGCCGAATATCGTCAAAAAGAAATTCAGCAATCGAATTCCGAGTCTAGATGCTTCAATTCGCACTGTTAAAGAGGAATGGCTTCTTAAGGTTTTGGCAAACTAGAGCAAATAATTT
>JACCVN010000313.1 GCA_013698165.1 Parachlamydiaceae bacterium
CTCTTGAGGGATCAGATAAGTAGCAGGAGCAATTTGTTTATAATCAGACATCGACAATCATCTCCCAAAGTAAAAAACCGTAGGTATCTTTAGTAATTTTTCCATGAAAACTAATGGCTTTAAAAGGACACCCCACCACGGAATCAGCTCTCGAGACATTTCCATTTAGCTGAATGATCAGGTCGTCCAAATCCTGGATATTACTGCCATCTGAAATGAACTGAAGCATATCCGGAAAATTAAATGCCAGAGCTAACTGGGCATTCAAAAAAAGTTGTTGTAGATCTTTTCCCCTAATGCGAAAGGCGATGTCTGCGGTGTGAGAAATCTCCTCTATTATAGAGAGAAAAGGAATATTCCAAATGGAATGATAGCTTAAGTCCCCTACGCTTTCATAAAGATTGAGTGACTTTGCTATCAGGGGAAAGGGAGAAAACGCCTCTTTCCAATCCTTAATGATAAAAGGAGATCTTGCGATTGTAACATGCGATAATAACTCCCTAGTATCTACATTATATCCATGCTTGGTCAGCCAGGATATTAATTCTTGATGTACATAAAGTAAAGCTGTCTGCTCAAACCACTCGATATGCCCTGCAACAACGTGAGGCAATTTTTCGGGTAGGAAAAGAAGTCGGTCGCATCTTCCGGCAAGTCCTAAAAATGATCTAGAAATTGGAAAATCTTCAAGGTCATTTTGAATGCGTGCAAGAGATGTATTACCTAAGAAGGCAAGAGTAATATGCCTATTTTGCTCTTCAAGAATGCGCCCGGTGGGCAAAGGGTGCATCCATGCAGCTTCCACTTCAAAACCAAAGAAGAGCCTCTTTACATCATTTGAACTTGTGGACTCTTTCATAGGTATTGCAGAATTTAAGATTTATAGTAGTTTTTTGCTAAGTTCCAAAGATCAGCTATTCGAGAGTCAGTCAGATTTAATTTTGCAGGTAATTGTTTTTCCATTTCCATGCTGGCTAAATTAAGGCAAGCATCAAAAATTCCGTTATTATGGACATTATCCTTTATGCTAAATTCATAGCAAAGATCTCTTATTTGATTAATTAAACGTTCTTCTTTGCTTATGGTCATTTCCTGGAACATTCCTATAGTAAAATTGAGGATAACATAACCAGTCAACATCTTTGCAGAGCCTATTGCAAAATTTTTAATGGCATTCGAGTATTGTTTTTGTGAAATATCTGAGAAACCATCTAAGACATTTCCTAATCCAACCAAATGATAAACTGCGTTCATACACCTTCCAAATACTTTTAAGTTTTTTTAGCGATTATACAAAAAGGATATGCGATTTGTCAGCAGTTAAATTTAAAATCTATAAAAAATTTTGCCATGCCATGGACATTAAAATATCACCTCGATTAGATAAATGTTTTAGTCAGAAAATTTTATATTAACCATGTATAACCACAATTTCCTAAAAAAATAGAATAACGAGTATTCTAAAAAATATTTGACAAAGCCCATGCCCATAGCTCTTGTATTGATACTACAATTTTAAAGGGGAAGACCATGTTTATGAAAAAAAAATTCGTCGCCTTCGTTATATGCCTATGCATGTGCTTAAAGATATTTGGTCAAAATGATCAAAATGAAAAGATTTTACGCATAGCTCAAGAACTAACTTCCATAGATACAGAAGAAATTGTTATCAAAATTCTTGGCGGAGGCCTGACCAACGTCAACTACAAGGTGTCCGTTGGCGATTCCAGCTATTTTTTCCGCACTGTTAATAACCCCAATTCAATTTTAGGCAGCTCCCTAGAAAGAGAGTGGCTGGTCACAAAGCATGCATCACAGGCTTCTATTGCCCCCAAAGTGATCTCTTATTATCCTGAAGATGGGGTTCTTGTTACAGAATTTATACGGGCAAAAAGTGAAAAGATTGATCTGCGTAATAAAGCCACAATGACTGATTTTTGCCGAACTATCTCATTTCTACATGAACTGAAAGTCCAATTTCCAACGGAATATGATCCTTATAGTAATATAGAGAATTACCTTCGAAGTGCCCATGAAATTGCCGTCGAGCTTCCTGACACCCTTATCTCTATAGTATTGCCAACAATCTCAACTTTCCAAAAAATTGATCTCTCCTCACTAAATATAGCCAACGTTCCTGCACACCTCGATCTACATTCTGGAAATATTTTGGACGACGGGAAACAATTATGGTTAATAGATTGGGAATATGCTGCCATGGCAGATCCCTATTTTGATTTGGCGACTTTAACGGCAGTGGAAAAATTCTCTGCCCAAGAGATAAGAACTCTACTAAAATGTTATCTGAATAGAGATCCAAAAGAAGAAGAGTTAGCCCATTTTACTCGGATGTGTATACTTGCAGATACACGCTGGGCCCTATGGTCATTTATCCAAGATAAAATTTCCCCTTTAGACGCGCCCTATAGAACGTATGGCAATGCGTACGTTGAACATGCTTTAGAGCGAATTAGCGAGCTTAATGACAGTTTCTCTAATGTAAAGATTCCAGGCTTCGTTCCAACGGGATAGAGCTTCCTCTTTTTCTTGCTCATCAAGAGTGCTGTACAAAATGGAATTCATTAAAAGCTGCTTAATATCTGCGACTCCAAGTTGCCAGGCCAT
This sequence comes from Parachlamydiaceae bacterium, assembly GCA_013698165.1. Taxonomy (GTDB): domain Bacteria; phylum Chlamydiota; class Chlamydiia; order Chlamydiales; family Parachlamydiaceae; genus JACCVN01. The sequence continues at coordinate 2,626 of JACCVN010000313.1, forward strand.
AATGCCCTCCCATAGATCATAGGATAAACCGCTTGTACCGAATATTAAAGGATCATCCGAACTTAATACACAAGGGATTCCCTGCTTCATATAACCGATAGCTGGATGCAAACGCAAATCTCTGACATATCCTAACATTTGGTTGCTGATGGGGCAGATCTCCAAACAGATCTTTTGATTTTTTACTTGTTGCTGCAACCCAGGAAAAAAGAACAAGTTAAAAGCATGCCCTATACGTTTCGTCTCTAATAAAATAGCATCATAAAGATTGTCATCATTCCCCCAATTACTTTCTCCATCATGAAAATAATAAGGCAATGTAACTTGATATTTTTTCTCAAACTCTAAAGCTGCTGCCATCCAATTGTCGAGATAATAAAGAGTTCTATACCCTAGAGTTTCAAAACCAACCAAATCATATCCTACAACCATATCCTTATTTTTAGCTCGCAACCGGTAAGCTTCTTCTAAAAGCGTATAGCCTTCGTCAATACTTTCATTTCTTAAATCCGAAATAATTAATTTCAAGTTAAAATTAGGATATTTTAACCGTATGCGTGCAAGAATTTGACGAAAAAGATCGACCATATCGTCTTTTGAAAGCGTTTGCCCATCAAGGCCCACAATTTTATCAAAGGTCGTTCTCAGCTCTACAAAATCAATCCCGTCAGCAGCAAGTCTTTCAAAGGCATCGATGAAATACTCCATAAACAGGGGTTGAGAGAAAAATAGATTCACTATTCTTTGAAAACAGGGATTAAACTTATCCCAAGTTTTATCC
>JACCVN010000326.1 GCA_013698165.1 Parachlamydiaceae bacterium
CCCCTTTTACGATCGACAAACCACGGGAGCTTTCACGCTAGAAATAGTCGATAATTCTATCTTGGCAGTGTACTAGGGAGGCTAACGTGTCCTCCAAAATACCTCAACCCAGAATAAATCAAAATCCTCGCTTTTGTGACTCTTACTTTAGAAATCCAACGCATCTTGAGAGCCATCGGCTGACCGACAGAGCCTCCCGATTTTTTGATCCCCCTATGAGAATGGATTGGGATTTTTGTATCTATATGACTTGGTCGGACCAACCCACCAACCAAACTTTTTGAAGGATCGAAGGACCCGGCCCCTTTCACTTTTCATATGACTTTCGGTCAGAGAACCTTAAAACCTTAATATTGACAGCAGTATCAGGCAATGATAGCATGCGGATATTTTAAAAAAGATGAAACATATGGATTGCAAATCTATTGGTGCTGCTACATGTTCCTTAAATGAAGCAACGCTTCCTTATAATGATGTATCATAAATCACTCCGTGCTCAGGTTTGAAAATTTGGATTTTTAGACCTTCGGCGATACCTTTTCCTCGGAATTTTTCATCCACAGCTGCTTTACATTAAAATGTTGGCTGAAAAAGCCCACATGAATTTAAGCGAGTTCATTCTTTCCTATTTGAGAATGGATTTTCCTGTTAAGGCAAAAGCGCCCAATAAGAAAACTCTATCAGCAATGAAAGAAGCTGAAGAGGGCGGTGGTATCGAGTGTGATTCCATTGAGGATTTCTGGGAGAAAATGGGGATCGACCGAAGTGCTTAGATTAAAAGCGGTAACGCAATTTTAAAGAGACCTAAGAAGATTTAAACACGAGAAAAAAATCCAAGAAAAATTAGAAGAAATACTCAATTTTCTTTTAAATGGTAAGAAACTACCTGAAAAAAATAAGGATCATGATATAGTTGGAAATTACATTTATCACAGGGGTGTCATATCACACCTGATATATTGTTGATTTATCGCTATGATGGAGAAATTATTTATTTAGAGAGGATTGGGTCAGTCAGAACTTTTCTGACATAAAGGCATAACCTCAGCTTTAAGGGGCCGATCCAGGGTCTTTTTTATTGTTACACCCCGTGAGTGAAAACTCTGGACTTTCAGTCCAAGGAGTTAACTTTCAGTTAAGCTTTCAGACTATGGAAATCATTGAACTCGAGAACTTTATGTTTAATACATGCACATCATTTTCAAAATCAGTCTTATTTGGGAGTCGAGGTTCTTATAACTTTTGGGGAATTCAGGTAAAATTTCATTCACGATTGAAAAATAATTCACGACTTGAGTCTAACATAGAAAAAATCAGTCAAATTTCTTCCTTCGCGGTAGGCTGTCTTCAATCAGCTGTTTTTCAACTTGGCTTTCAAATACCTACTCATATATTTGTACAAGGAATTAGCTCAGCGTTAGCACGTAAATTATTCACAGAAAAAATTTCTAGAGTTGATATTTGCGCTACACATTATATAAGCAAAACAAGTTTTCTAAGTTTGGCTGATAAAGATTGGAAGGAGGCTATAATTAATCTTGCGGGGCCTATGGGAAATAATACATTCTCAATTTGCAAACTTCTAACCGTGGCAGCCTTAAAAAACTACCTCCCATCTTCTGTTTCTATAGCATTAGCTGGCGGGAGTATAGTGTGGATGTCAAGTGAGCTTATCCGTTCCTTTGTGTCCGTTTATAAAGCTGATCAGGGGTATTTTGACAAAATTGCCAGACTAGGGCATCGGCATCTGCAATTAGCGACTGGAGCTTTACTCGCCCAAACAGCTTTAGGGGCTTTTATTGCAATAAAAGCATTGCAATAGCTCAACTTCCCCATTATTTTAAATAATAAATATCTAATGAATTTTATATCTTAATAAAATGATCCTTATATAAAAAAAAGTAAACTTAAAACAAAAAAGGAATCATTTATGCATGAGTTGGTGCATGAGTCCTGAAGATCATATAAAGGTTTAGTACATTTTTTTATAATTATTCAATTCTCCGGAATATATCATATAATCATTATCGCTTTAAAAAAATATTGGAGTTGTTAAATTATTTGACCCGTGTTCATATGTTAAGTAGAATGTGAATAGGACCAAGGTAAAAATATGAAACATACGGTTAATGTCACCCTCTCACTTTCTCCCACTTTAGTCGCCCGCCTTCATCATTGCCTTCCTAAAAGACAAATCAGTCGTTTCAAAACAGAAGCCCTTAATAAAGCACTGGATGAGCTCCAGCAAAAAAAAGAGGGTGATCTTGAAAGTGCATACGCAAAAGCATTTGCTGATGAAGATCGAATAGAATCTGTGGAATGGAATGAATGTGATGAAAACCAAATAGAGAATTGGGAGTGGTATGACGAATAGCTATCC
>JACCVN010000327.1 GCA_013698165.1 Parachlamydiaceae bacterium
TATTTCTAGCGTGAAAGCTCCCGTGGTTTGTCGATCGTAAAAGGGGTTGTATTAGTCAATACAGCCCCTTTTATGATCGGCAAACCATGGGGCTTTGACGCAGAAATAGTCGAAAATACTACCTTGACAGTGTACTAGAGTGTTGGTTTATGGATAGTTCGGCCATTTAAATTGTCAAATTTTGTCCTAAAGATGTGGATTATGCCCGAATGGGCTAATTGTATTGCATTATGCCCCAAATGGGCTAATTGTACTGCATTATGCCCCAAGTGGGCTAATTGTACTGCATTATGCCCCAAATGAACTAAGTACTGCATTATGCCCAAATGGGCTTAATTGTACTGCATTATGCCCCAAAGGGCAATTGTACTGCATTATGCCCCGAATGGGGCTTATTGTGTAAAGCCCATAGTGTAGTCCCGATAGGGGCAAACTATGGGTAGGGAATATTTGAATATAAGTCCCGAAGGGGCGGCTTGTGAAGCTACCAGGGAGTTCAAAGCACGAAATTCTTTATTAATTATTTAATCTATACTCTTTTTAAATATGAATTTTTCCATTCCTCTTGGAATGAGAGCCGACGATAAGAAGGTGAATGTGATCATTGGACCCACCAGTCAAAAGCACTCACCCATTTTGTAGATTTGATTACGGTAGAAACATATACTCAGATTCAGCTATGTCGAGGATATATTCGCTTCTTCCTAACTCAATTTTCTGACAAAAAGCTTACCATCCACGATGGAGTCGAAAGGGATGTATCCATCGTAAAGATGAAAATAACGTTTCGTACCACCTGGATTGGTTTCAAAGAGCAATTTGCCATTAAGTTTATTTGTTTGAATTTTTAAGATAATAAAGCGGGACTCATTTTTCCAATATTTCTCAAGAATGCCATCGAGTTGATCTTCAGTGGAAAGATGAATAAATTTGTTATCCATAGGCGCAAGCTTCAAAACATTTTCCTGTTGGCTAACTTCCCAGTCTTTGACAGAAATAATTTTGTACAGATATGGGTGATGCAAGTCTGCTTCTGCTTCTTCAAGCTTACCGACAGGGTCGTAGTTCTCATTAGACTTTATGTTATCAAGTGGCATAGTAGCTCCTAGGCTAAATGAAACAATGATAATCAGGCCAACAATAACAGATTTAAATAACATTTCAGACCCATATTTAGGAAATAGAGCTAAGCTCGGCATTTTCTTGTCTTATAGCACTTCCCATAAATAATACGCAAAGGCAAGGCAGAACAAAAAGCGTTAAAAATGTTGAGCTTATCAATCCACCGATAACAACTGTTGCAAGGGGAATCTGAACTTCCGCACCAGTACCGGTTGCAAGCGCCATCGGGACAAATCCGAGAGACGCCACCAGTGCGGTCATCAATACAGGTCTAAGGCGCGTAATAGCACCTTGCTGTGTTGCGTCATGAAGATTGAGACCTTCATTCATTAATTGTCGAATATATGTAATCATTACCAGACCGTTAAGCACTGCAATGCCTGATAAAGCAATAAAGCCTACTGCTGCTGAAATTGAAAAGGGAATATCTCGCAGCCAAAGAGCTGCAATACCACCTGTCAAAGCCATTGGAACGCCACTGAAAACAATCAACGATTGTTTTACTGAGTGAAGAGCAGTAAATAACAGAATAAAAATCAGCAAAAAGCAGATAGGGATGACAATGCTCAAATGATGGCGTGCAGACATCAAGTTTTCAAATTGGCCACCCCAGTCTATCCAAAGCCCGGCAGGCAATTTAACTTGAGATGCGATCTTAGCCTTTGCTTCTTCGACAAAGCTGCCAAGATCGTTTCCACGCACGTTTGCTTCCACAATGATGGCACGCTTGCCATTTTCACGTGTGATCTCGTTAAGGCCTTCGGTTGTAGTGATGCTAGCAATTTCTCGCAGTGGGATAAAAGCGATGTTGCCATTGGTATGACCTAAAGGCAGCGCAATAGGAATGCTTCCAATTAAGTTCGGATTTTGTCTAGTGTTTTCAGGTAATCTGACCATAACATCGAAACGTCTATCTCCTTCCAAGATCATGCCGGCTTTGCCACCACCAATTGCGGTGGCTATAACATCGAGAATTTCTCCGCTATTAATGCCAAGGCGGCGCGTAGCATCCTTATGGATATTTATTTCTAAAACCGGAAGGCCTTCTGTTTGAGCGACTTTGACGTCCGCAGCCCCTTTAATTTTTCTTAAGACTTTCGCGATATCTCCGGCAGCTTTTTGCATAACCTGAAAGTCATCCCCATAAACACGCACAGCGACATCACTTCTCACACCTGCAATCAGTTCATTAAAGCGCATTTCGATAGGCTGCGTAAATTCATAGTTATTACCGGGAAGCTTTTTAAGTTCTGTCTCAAAGGCTGCAATCATTGCATCTTTCTTCATATGGGGGTCTGGCCATTGCTCCGGGGGATTCAACATGACAAATGTATCTGACACGTTTGGTGGCATTGGATCTGAAGCCATTTCGGCAGTTCCTGTTTTTGAAAAGACAAAAGCAACTTGTGGAAATTTTTTCAGAGTTTTTTCAACATCCAATTGCATCGCAGTAGATTGTGAAAGAGACGTGCTAGGGATGCGCACAGCATGCAAGGCAATATCTTTTTCATCGAGAGCAGGGATGAACTCCTGGCCTAAGTGATTAAATAGTAAAAAGGATGCCATCACTAATAGACCGGCGAAAGCAACAATAGCCCCAGGAGCATCTAATGCTTTATGCAGCATGGGTTTGTAACAGTTTTTGGTATATCGATTAATGAAATTTTCATTTTCATCGATTTTCTTGCTGACGAATAGTGCGATCATGGCAGGCACAAAAGTCAATGAAAGCAGTAGGGCGGCAAGAAGGGCAAAAATAACTGTTAAGGCCATGGGTTCGAACATTTTACCTTCGACACCTGAAAAAGTCAGCAATGGCAAATACACTGTAAGGATGATCGCTTGTCCGAAAACTGTCGGCTGGATCATCTCTTTAGATGCCGCCATGACCTCTTTAATACGTTCCGGTAGTGTCAAGAGCCTGCCAAAATGTTTTTGTTTTTCTCCAAGCTTACGAATGCAATTTTCAGTAATGATAACACCCCCATCAACAATTAGGCCAAAGTCAAGGGCGCCGAGGCTCATCAAGTTTCCACTGATATGTGTTTTGACCATTCCAATAGCTGTTAAAAGCATAGAGAGGGGAATTATCAGCGCAGTTATACAAGCAGCCCTAAAATTACCAAGCATCGCAAAAAGAATGACAATAACCAGAAGTGCCCCTTCAGTAAGGTTTTTGGTGACTGTTGCCACTGTTGCATCGACAAGTTTCGACCGATTTAAAATCGTCTTTGCCAGAATGTCTGGAGGTAATGTAGGAGCAATTTCTTTCATTCTATTATCAACAGCCATAGCCACAGTGCGGCTATTAGCGCCGATCAACATCATTGCTGTGCCGATGACAACTTCATGGCCGTTTTCTGTTGCGCTTCCGGTGCGAAGTTCCTTACCGATATTGACATTGGCAACATCTTTAATGTAGATGGGGATGCCTTTTCTTGTAGCCACAACGACGTCTTCAATTTCTTCCGGGGATTCAATACGGCCATCAGCTTTTACGAGGAATGCTTCGCTGTTATATTCAAT
>JACCVN010000336.1 GCA_013698165.1 Parachlamydiaceae bacterium
ATATTGGGTGACTTACGATCGTTTAACCGCGGGAGCTTTCGCGCAGTTTAAATCGGCAAATTTAGCTTTGACAGTGTACTAGCCTGATCTGCTGGTTACCCTTCATAAGCCTTCCAGAAACGAGTCAACTTGTTTCCGTTCTCGTCGTAATAAATAACCGAATTATCCGACCCCTCCTCTACTCTAATCCATTTTTTGTGTGTCGTCATATATTTCCTTAGCTTCAATGGTTGCTGAGGTGTGAATGTGAGATGCGAGGGTTCCTAAATACCCTTTTACAATAACTTGTTTATTCAAAAAGTTCTTGGGCTTTGTTCGGTGCCAGCGGGAATAAGCTGAATCCATCCCTCCTGATAAGAGTTGTACATCTTGTCAGAAACATATCTTGAAGTGATTAGTTGTTGAATTTCAGCTCCTGCTATCTCCAAAACCCACCGTATTTCAGGATAATCCCCATCTTCGATACTCTCATAATTAGGAACCCCTGGAAAGGTATGACGAATCAACTTTCCGCGCAGCTTAATAAATGGCAGAGGAATGACGGTGTCATCATCAACTGGATACAGGTACTCTACTATGTGAACAAACTTTTCTTGAACGGCAAAAAGGGTTTCCATCGACGCTTTAACAACTTTTATGGTTAACGTTCAATGAAAAAAATTGATTATCCTACTTTATATTATTTTTTTTCTAGCAAATTTACCGTTGAGTTGCTTCCATTAACCTTAACTGTAAGTCGCTAAACCTAGGCTCTTTTTTTATTGAAACAGGATCTAATACAGCCGTTAAGATTTGCATCCCCTTAACATCATTTCGATGTTCAGAACAAAGCATATTGTATGTAGCTCTTGTTTTCGTACACACAAGTGTGTACGGTCTTCCCTTTTCATCTGTTTCATGTGTCATATCCAAGCGACGATCGCGCATGATATTTATCAGATGACTTCGACGATCTTGAGGAACTCTAAATCGATAAACCTGTGCTTGTGGATCGAGTGCGAATTTTTTTAGTTCAATACAGTCGAGGCATTTACAATTAAGATTAACATCTTGTCGCCAATCTTTCGGTGGTTCTGGAGGATGTTCACTTTTTTCTAGCAAGAAGGTAGCAGAATATTCCCATAAACGGAGAAATTGCAGATCAGTATTGATTTTATGATTTTTATGAATCGTTGAAATAGCATATGGAAGGGTTGTGCAAGGATCAAATACGTCTTTCGCTTCCATAATATGAGACACCATTAATTCTAATAAATGATATGCATCCACATGAATAAGTACGTTCCATAAGCCTGTCATGACATCTAAAGCTTTTTCCTTAGCTTCCATGACACTTCGACGACCCCTAAAATCATCAGAAGGAACATTTTTTCCCATAAACACTAATCCATTGACAACTTCTGAAGCCATGCTGTGGATAGTATCTTTTAGTAAATCATTTTTTTCTGAGCTCAATTTAAGAAGAGTGGAAAGTAGATGAACACAATGATGTGGATGAAATTGCATATTTTTACTGACTAGGAGGTTAAACAAAGCACTCATCTTAGCGTTATCTAAAAGCTGAATAGCCGTCACCAATGCAGCATTTTCAGTTTCATCGTAATTGTCAATGACGATTTTTTCGATAAAGTGCTCGATCAATAACCCTTCCTTAAGCCGGCATAACAATAAGATCATTTCGCTCGAATTTGGCTCGTTACTACCTTTCCGATAATAACGACGAGATGGACTTGATTCCCAAGCATCTATAATACTTTGTGCTAACAAAGCCATTTCATGTCGCCATTCTCGCGTAATACTCGCATTTAACTCATTTTCAACGCGTTCTTTGAAATAAACTAGTGCCGCAGCTACCCCTGATTGCAACAGCACTTTTATGTAATGATCTGTTTTCCAGATGACAAAGGCAGCGCGATGATAGGCGCGTTCGAAGCTAACACCGGCATTGCCGGTTGCCTCTAACAATCGTTGCTCATCGGGATCTTCATCTTCAAGAGCTCCTTCAGGAAGGAGTTCTCCACCAACAAGGGGAAGCGCACCGAAATTTACCTGTTGATTTTTGAGGTTCATCCAACCGTCAATATATTGTTCTGAATCACAGACTTCAACCACTTCGAAATTATCGGATGGAAGGCAATCGTCCTCATCATACCGCCATCGCGATCTTCTTGAGTAGTGATCGTAATCAGGCTCAGCACTCCCTGATTCTACAATATGTACAACTCCAAGGTAAATAGCACAATTAGCCTTTAGCGCCGCTTCAGAAAGCACCTTTCCCATTGCTGCATCTGCGTTTTTAAGAGTAGAAAAAGAGAGTTCCGCTTGAGAGTATTGATGTTCGAGGAGCCAAGCAATTTTTGCAGGCGAGTTGTCTTGGGTAAAGGATTTAGTAAAAATATCGGCTACCTCAGAAATTATTTGATCATAATTCGGTGCAGTAAGATCTGAAGAGGTGTCTTTTGCTTGTTTCTGGATAAGGTTATAAACAAGACATACGCGATATCCTTGTGTAACGGGACGCACCTCGTGTTCACAGTCAGCATAAAAGGCTCCGAAGGTTAGTTCAGAACTCTCAGTATTATTTAAATCCAAAATTTGTTCTTTTCCCGCATGGCGAATAATTAATTCTCCTCCTTTATGCGGAGAAGGCCAAACGACAACAAGAGTACCAAACATACCTGCAGATTTTTCAGAATCTCGATGAGGAAGAAAAAAGCTTCCCGTATCATAAACTAACAATTTGTATAGTTCCGCTTCGACACTTACTTCGTGACACCCCAGCTGTTTTTTAACATCAGTAATAATAGCTTCAAAATGAGATGACCAGGATTTACCAGAAATATGAACTTGTTCCGGAGGCAGTTGCCATGTTTTTCTGACAGACGTGTCCAAAATTGTTTCTGCGCCCCTTCCATAAGGGGCTTGAGTCGCCTGTTCAATAATTTTTTTGATTTGATCTACTGAAATCGGAAATGAAACAATTCCTACTCCGTCCACCTCAACTTTTGGCATTGGTATTTCTTTTGCACCATAAGCATAAAAATTCCCGGGTTGAGGGAGATCTGACAATAGGGTCTCCAATTCTTGCAGGTCTTGATTATATTCCACTTCTATTGCGTCGTTCGACATATTTGCTCTCAAAGTCGATGGGTTAGATCATTATGATATAAATTCTGGTGCAGGATATCACAGATAAGAATTGGTTGAAAAGCACATTTTGATCAGACTGCAAGCATCATTACAGGAAGCGGGAGTACTCATTTCAGAGGTTTGAAGTGATCGATTCCAGCTGAGCTTGAGCCTTTGATGGAGGACCATGATGTGATTTGGTAATTTGAGACGATAAATGATTAAAAAACAGTGAAATGAGGCAAAGTGGTGCCATTCCATTGCTGGGCAGTGGGATGGCCTTTCCGGTGACAACTTATGCGGGCCTCAATCGCTCCAGTGGGGCGGATCGCTATGGTCTGCCCAATGAGGTGGATCACAAGCCTCTTCAATGGGAGGTGGATCCGGTCCTGTTTCCCAGTGAAGCTGAACCTCCATTTCGGGAAAACCATCTTGTGTTCCAGGGATCAACTGACAAAAATCCCAATCCATTAGGTCATAGAGAGGATCGAAATCGGGAGATTCTGTCGGCCAACCGATGCCTCTTAGAATGCGTTGGATTTCTAAATTGTGAGTCACAAAAGCGATAATTTTGATTTTGCCCCCGCATATACAAATGAGTGGGTTGACCTCGTAAATGCGTGCAATAAGTTTAGCCCAATCGAAGGAGACTCTTCTTCTTGTCCATAGCATTTTTTACGGAAGCAGGTGAAATTTCATCGAGGCGGTGTCCTGCACTGGCCGACACTTTTTTCTTGAGCGGCGAGTTAGATGCAAATGCGCCATGGTAGTGGTGACGATGGCGGGAGGATGTGGAATGAAAGCTGCAATCCTTTTGAGTATCGGGGATCGCAAGAGTTTACGTGACTAGCAAGGGACTTTGGTCTTCAAAAATTTGGGGAGTCTCGTAAAGCAGCGATGGAAGCTTTGCATGACTTTGTAATATCTGGTATTGGCCAAGACGATGAAATTGATTTTAAAAAAGGAAGCTCAGGAGGTATTCTCGGAGATGAGAGGTTTATTGAACATGTGCAAAATGAGATCGATAGCAACAAGGAAGAAAAACTATGCATAATTGACCTCAGCATATTAATTTCGGTCATTACGAATTGGTATGACGTTGAAGCGGAAATGCTGCAAGCACCTGGCATAGAGCGGAAAATGACTCACATCAGGCCGATGGCATCTTCGTTTGCTTCACTTGATATTCTTAAATTATTAGGAAATTTTGGACAGATTCAGTCTTTAAATACAAGAATCGGAATTTGGTCTCATGATTTACATATCGAGAAACAAGATTATAGTTTAAACCCCTCGTGTGAAGTATGTGGTTTTCTACAAAAAACAACTTAATTGTTCTGCCAAATGAATGTAAAAAGCTAATATTCTTAAACTCCTTGTTTCAAGGGGGACGCCTTTTTGTCGGAGCTATTTGTGTTCTTTATTTTTTATCCTTTGACTTACAAACTGAAGATTATGCATGGATCAAAACAATCCAAGCTATAATATTTATAGGGCTGGATATTCCTTTAGGATATCTTTTGAGTAGAATTGGCGAATATAAATCTCTTTTGCTTTCATTAGTTTTCGGAATAATTGGAACTATTGGCTACCTTATATCCACATCATTTTTTGGTTTTCTAGCTTCTGAAACTTTTTTAGCTTTATCCATATCTATTTGGCCAGTCGCACTTTCTGCTTTTTCTATGAGAATATTAAAAAAATATAAAACTGATGGTCTCGTTGAAAAGTTCTTCCATTCGGGAGATGCCGTTTCAAATTTGTTTGTGCTTGTATGTGGTTCCTTAGGAGGACTGTTTTATGCTTATAATAAATATATACCTTATTCCTTTTTCTTAATTTTTTATCTTGTTGCAGCAATATTTACATTTTTATTTATTAAAGATTTAGAGGTTATTAAAACCGAAAAAAAAGAAAAAAGTAATTTCATTTCAAACATTCAAGAAATGAAATCTGTATTTCCCTATGCTCTTATCCTCTTTCTTGCTCAATTTTTTATGCAACCTCTATTCCATTATTGGCAACCATTATTTGGAGAAAAATTTGTTGTAAGTTCAAATGATTTATCACTTGTTTTTATTGGTTATTCGCTTTCAATGAGCGTTATCTCATGGGGGTATTCTCAATTAACTCATTATACAATCCTTCGTTCTAATTTATTTGTTGTGAGTTCTGCACTTTGCGCTGGCCTAATTTACAGCATTATTACAAAAACGAATAGTTTTATCTATTCATTAATATTTTTAGCGCTTACTTTCGGAATTTTTAATTTGGTACAAATTGCAAGTGGGGTTTTAATACAAAACAAATTAAATCAGTATAATAGAATGATCGTTGTTAAGTACATTTCATTCTGTTCACGAATTGGAATGATTATTTCTTTGAGTTTTCTTCATTGGTTATTTGCTAATGATTGGGGAACAAGTGAAATTTATGCATTTTACGGGAAACTAGCAGTTTTAGTATTCCTTGTTTATTTAATTTGGATAATTATTCCAAAATCGGAGATAGAATATGTTCCTGAGTACACAAGTTGATTCAACAAACCAGGTTTTAATGTCTATATATAATCAATATGAACAAACACCTATTTTAAAAACATTCACTTCCGCAGATATTGATGATTTTATGGAATGGGCCACAGATGATGAAGTCACAAAATATCTGATGTGGAACAGCTATACTTCACGTGAGTCTGCTGAAGATTTTTTTAAAAATGTTGTCGAGAATCATCCTTGGTTTAAAGCAGTGTGTCTAGAAAAAAAAGTAATTGGTTCTATTACTCTTGATAAAGGAAAAGAGGCGCATAGTTGTAAAGCAGAACTTGGTTATGTCATATCAAGAAAATATTGGAACAATGGTTTTGCTACAAAAGCAATTAATCTAGCAATTCAAAAAGGTTTTGAAGATCTAGATATTCAAAGAATTGAAGCGTTTGTAGACCCTACTAATATAGCTTCTCAACGCGTTTTAGAGAAAACGGGCTTTGTCAAAGAAGGATTATTGAGAAATTATATTACACAAAAAGGTATCCTTAAAGATCGTTTAGTTTATGCAATTTTTAAACTATCTTAATAAAGAATATGTAATTCCAAATGAACCTATTAATGTAGCTTTGTCGTATAATTACTCCTCTAGACATTTAAGTTTGGGGTCAAGTTTGAGGTCAGTTTGAATTTGGGATCAGGCCTAGTACACTGTCAAACCTAAATTTGCGGATATAATCTTCGTAATTTGATTCTTGCATCCGTAGTAGTGAATTGCCAGTCTGCGATTATCTTTTTGATATTTCTTTCATTGGTCCAAGCCTCCACCT
>JACCVN010000351.1 GCA_013698165.1 Parachlamydiaceae bacterium
TATCTGATCCCTCAAGAGGGTGAAATGCGCGTTCCCGGTTTGGTGATCGCTACAAAAAAGCTTCTGGAAGAACTTGAACTCGACCAGCCTATTCAGCAAGTCCGCAATGTGGCCCATCTTCCGGGAATTGTGGGTTATAGCATTGCGATGCCCGATGTTCATTGGGGTTATGGTTTTCCCATTGGAGGTGTAGCTGCCATGGATGCAGAGACCGGAGTGATCAGTCCCGGAGGTGTAGGATATGATATCAACTGTGGTGTTAGACTTGCTCTCATCCCCTTAAAATTCTCAGATCTAGGGGGAAAAAATCGAAACCACCAACTTCTCAACAAAATATTCCACCTCGTTCCCTCCGGTGTAGGAAAAGGACATAAAAGCAAAGCCGAGCTTTCTGAAAAAGATTATAAAGATCTTCTTCTTAATGGCGCGAAGTGGTCCGTAGAACAGGGATTTGGATTTTCCACAGATCTTGAGCATATTGAAAGTAATGGGCGCATCGATGGGGCGAATTATGAAGTGATTTCTGACATGGCAAAAGAACGTGGGCGTTCTCAATTGGGAAGCATAGGCTCTGGAAACCATTTTGTCGAAATTGGGGAAATTGAAGAGATCTATCTTCCGGAAATAGCAGCGGCTTGGGGGATAGTTAAAGGGCATACCTATGCCTTAATCCATTCCGGTTCTCGCGGCTTTGGGCACCAGGTATGTCAAGATTATCTTGACCGCTTCATAAAAAAAGGATTCCATGAAGGACTTCCGGATAAACAACTTGTCGCTGCACCCATCAATAGTCCCTTAGGACAACAATACTTTCAGGGAATGGCTGCGGCAGCGAATTTTGCATTTAATAACCGACAGCAAATTCTTCATTGGGTACGTGAAGCCTTTAAAGACGTTTATGGCATTCCTCAGAAGGATGTGCACCTTCTTTATGATGTTTGTCATAATATCGCAAAATTTGAAACCCATCTTTTTAATGGTAAAAAGCAACGCCTGTGTGTTCATAGGAAAGGGGCTACTAGAGCTTTCGGACCGGAAAATAAAGAGCTAGCTCCGGTCTTTCAGAAGACTGGCCAACCCGTTCTTATCCCTGGAGATATGGGGAGGGCTAGTCACGTGATGGCAGGGCTAGGCAATCCACTTGTCTGGTCCAGTTGCTGCCATGGGGCGGGACGGGCACGCAGCCGCATTCAATCACTTAAATTATGGAAGGGAAGGAGTCCTGTGGACTACATGAAATCCCAAGGCGTGGAGGTGATGGCGTCATCCTATAAAACTATCGCGGAAGAGATGCCCGATGCCTACAAAAATGTTGACGACGTCGTCGAAGCTGTTCAAGAAGCCGGTTTAGCGCGTATGGTCTGTCGGTTAAAACCCTCACTTGTTATCAAAGGATAACAATTACAAACAAAGCAATGAATTTCTATATAAAGACAGCCATGGCTGCATATTTCAATTTGACTGTAAAAACTATTTCACATGCTATGAGTAGAGGTCAAGGGCTTGTCATTATTCCAGCTTCAGAAAATATTTTAGTGATTAGAGGAGCAGATTCCAAAAGAAAATTATGAAAAACTCACTGATCTTAAATTTATTGGAAAACAATTAGATATCGACTGATCTTTTGAATATCGGCTGATGTGACTCTGTGTTCTCTATCTCGACTTTAGGATTTTAGAAGAGTAAGGAGGCAAAACACTTGGATCTTGACACCTGCTGCGAGACGCAGCAGGCTACATTTTTAGCCGCATTCGTGAATTTATGCAATTACATCTGATTGTTCATAGATGTCAGTGAGGATGCTTTTGTTTGCTCATTCTCTTTTTCAAGGCGATCGACAAAGGTCTCTAAACTGGTTATCTTTTGAAAGATGTCCGCAACTTTTTTGACGACAATAGGAAAATCCTCCATTGCGATTCTTTCAACTTTTTGATCATTTTTCTTTTCCCAAGCTAGCCTGGTGCTAATGGCGTTTGCAAATGCGCTGACAGCTCCTCCAAGGATGATCCCAGGTGTTTTTGAATAGAAACCCGAAATCAATCCTCCGCCAAATGACATCCAGCCTGCAATATTGACATAGCAGACATTACGGAAGGATTTTTCCCAAAAAAAGCGATCTGTATCTTCATAACAATCTTTTTTCAAAACAGGTAGAGAAGAGTGTTCTTTAAATTTTATAAGAAGATTCGGTTGAAGAGTAATGATACGTTCAATTACAGCAAGAAGTTTAGCTTCGCTTTCTTCCACATCTATAAGCAGTTTCGGAAGTTCTTTAAAAGCTCTTTTCCTAATTTCGGCATCATCAGTATGTTCATACGCCAACGAAGTACTCAATGCATTTCCAATTCCACTTAATATCCCGCCGCCAACAATACCCCCAGGTGAGGTGACAAAACCTCCCAACCAGCCCCCTGCACCTGAGAAGCCGCCTGCAGCCAAAAGGCGCATAAAGTTGGGTAGATATCTATGATGGAAGAAACATGAAATGGAATCTTGTACTCGTTTAATGCAAGATTCCTGTTCCGTCCGCTCCAGATTAGCCTTAGTATTATTAAATTCTATGGCATTTTCAGCGATGTTCATGGCTTCATTAAGGCAAAGGGTACGTTCGTTAAGCGTCTCAACTTTTGCAACGACTTTTGGAAAATCAGTCATCATTCTAACTTCCATAAAATGCTTCTTCTTTGTTTCCCAAGAAATCCATGTGCTAACTCCATTTCCTGTTCCGGACAATAATCCACCGAAAATTATCCCCCTTGGTGTAGGAGCGAATCCGGCATACCAAGTACCGCAAGCCGATAAAATTGCAGCTGTTGCAACACGAAGAATATTTCTTCCTAGTCTCGAGCCACCGCACCAGCCTGTGTTGTCATAGGTATCTTCCAACTCTGTTAAGCAAATTTTGTTTGTAGTTTTCAAACTTGCAATTTCATAAAATTCGTCATGATGGGCTTGGGTATTATTATTTTCTATGGATATAACATTCATAAAAACTTTCCTTTTTTTCGATCAAAAACACAATTATTATTTTTTTTTTAAAAAAATGAACTACACAGATGTAAGTAGTCCACTTTTTAAAATCGATTAAATATTTAAAATAAATGTTGGAGGATGATTTCTTGAGGAAAGTATTTCTAAAGTAAGAAATGGTTTAGACGATAAATGTTCAAAGAAAGAAAGCCAGCCGGAAGAGCTAAGTTTGCTTGCCGCCGCTGATATTGAGTAACAAATACAAAAAAATTTTTTGTATTTTATGCCATCTTGCTGTCTCGCAGAGATAAACTCAGTATCACCATCTGAGGCCGAACGGCAATTG
>JACCVN010000404.1 GCA_013698165.1 Parachlamydiaceae bacterium
CGAACTCTCGATACCCTTGCGGGTATGCGTCCTTAGCAGGGACGTGCTTTCGGCCACTCAGCCATCTTTCCACGTTTGGAATTATAGAGAATTCGCTCTAAAAAGAGTAGAAAAAAATGGCACAGAAGAAGTTATTTCTGTTCAAAGGCTAAGAACCGTTATGTAGCTCGCTATTCGCGATGAAATCGCATCAGTTAAGCATTAAATCCAGCTGCCTTATTTGCGTTTTCACGTCTCTGCGCTTAATAATGGGCCTTACCTGTATTCTAGTGAGGTAAGGGCACTTTATTAAAGGGCAGAGACGTAGAGACGTGAAGTCGCAAAAGTGGCCTTAACAACTAGGTAGCTGGGACTATGTTGGAATCGTTCTTAACCTTCAATGTCACCGGTTCTGCATTTGCAGTAATAGCTACAGCTGCGGCTTCCTCATGGCGAACTTTCATGGCTTGGTCAACTTTCTTGGAAAGCATCTTAACTGCAAAGAACCAAGCAACGCAAATCACAGCAAAAACTCCAAATGCTACTGGAGCAATCGCCACAACGTCTTTAGTTGCGAATAGAATCAGAAGCGAGCTTTGTGCGAAAGCACCTCCGGCCTTGCCTGCACGGCCACCGATAACGTCTACTGCGGCTTTACCCTTAGTTTTAAGTTCGTTATTTAGCGGGATGTACGCCATCTCTTTTGTTGAATCAAACAGAATATACTTAACTGCCTTGCTCAAAATAATGATCACAGCGCCAAGGATTGAAGCAGCAGCGATCGCACTAAGAGATGCATAATGCATAGCAAAGGCTACAAATTCTTCAGAGAAGATGAAGGCAAAGAAAATGCTTCCACCCAAAGCGATGATCATCGGCGTAATAATTGCAGCCTTAAACCAGCTTACACGTCGAAGAATATTCGAACCGAGGAATAGACCAAAAAGAATTGTAACGATTCCTGTCACGGTTGAAAATTGGCCCATAAACCAGTTATAGCCACCCTTATCACCTGCATACCAGAGGCCGAGCTGATTCTTCCACTGAACTTCCACGAGGTTGATGGTAATTCCATAAGCCATAATTAGAAGAGCGATAAGACCAAGTTCTGGGGAAGTGAAAATGAGCTTTGCACTTTCGAGGAGGGAAGGCTTCTCTTTTTTCTTTTTGACAACCTGTTCCTCAGGATTAAAGTATCTTTTATCGGTTAATACGTCAGTGTGCATCCAACGATAGATAGCCATCGACAAGATGCCAAAAGCTACAACGGCGCCCATTAAAAGATAGACCGAGACTTCCCAAGCTGCTTCTTTTGTAGGGAAGAACTTCTGAATATAGCCTGAGGATAATCCCACCACTTGTCCTGAAAGGATCAATGCCAGGTTGCCGACAACGGCGAACAATCCATAGAACCTCTTAGACTCGCTCATCTTAACGATATGGTTAGCGAACTGCCAAAACATCAGGGCGATCATTGCGCTGCCCCAAATTTCTGCTAGAACATAAAAGAGCGAATACGCCCAATAAGCATAGATGTC
The DNA here is from genome assembly GCA_013698165.1 of Parachlamydiaceae bacterium. Classification (GTDB taxonomy): domain Bacteria; phylum Chlamydiota; class Chlamydiia; order Chlamydiales; family Parachlamydiaceae; genus JACCVN01. Next base: position 1,518 of record JACCVN010000404.1, read on the forward strand.
GATGAAGCCGCTTAAATTGGGATAGCTTTGCTGCAAATGAAGTATTGTGGCTTCAGAAGGATGTAGTGAACCTAAATGGGGGTAAAGAAATGCAAATGCGGCGAAAAAGACGACAAATGGCGTCACCACAGCATAAAATACAGTTTCACGTCTTAAGTACTGTGTCAGCATAGCGTAAATTATAACAAACAAGATAGCAGCAGGCGTCACGCAATAAAGCTTCAAAAACGTGATCGCTCCGGCACCCGCAGAGTTAACTACTAGAGTATCTTTGGTATCTCGCAAAATCGTGTAATTGAAAAGCAAGCAAAACATAATGAACGCTAAAGGCAGGAATTTTTTTAATTCATACCCGTGGATAGGCCATAAAGCAGCCCGCATGCCGGTGAATTCGGCCGGAGTTGTTTCTTTAGAACTCATTGGTGTTAACCTCATAATAAATTTAAAATTCTCTCAAGCAGTGTGCAACAATACGTTGAACACATCTTCTCTTAGTTTGTTAACGGAACAAAC
>JACCVN010000252.1 GCA_013698165.1 Parachlamydiaceae bacterium
AACCACGGGAGCTTTCACGCTAGAAATAGTCGAAAACTCTACCTTGACAGTGTACTAGTACACTGTCAAGATAGTATTTTCGGCTATTTCTGCGTCAAAGCACCATGGTTTGCCGATCGTAAAAGAGGCTGTATTGACTAATACAACCCCTTTTACGATCGACAAACCACGGGAGCTTTCACGCTAGAAATAGTCGAAAACTCTACCTTGACAGTGTACTAGTACACTGGCCAGATACTAGCCTTCTTTTTTAAAATCTCTTTGTGTAATATGATTGAGACCAAAGGAGAAAACCTCATGTCTCAACCAAATAATGTCGATATCGATCTCAGCCTTCCTGGGGGAGAAAAAAAAGTGTTGCTCCATTCATGCTGTGCGCCATGCTCAGGATCTGTGATGGAGATGCTCCATCACAATGGGGTTGAAATGACCATTTTCTTCTACAATCCGAACATTCATCCTGAAAAGGAATATGAAATTCGTAAAAATGAAAATATTCGCTATGCGGAAAAAAAGGGCATTCCATTTGTTGATGGGGATTATGATCCTGGCCACTGGTTTGAAAAAATGAAAGGCCATGAATGGGATCCGGAGCGCGGAGAGCGTTGTGGCATGTGCTTTGAAATGCGTTTTGTGGAAACAGCAAAATATGCTCATGAACATGGCTTTAATGTGATTACGAGCTGTTTGGGCATCTCGCGATGGAAAGATTTTGCCCAAGTAACAGCTGCAGGAGAAAGAGCGGCCTCTCGTTTTCCTGGTATGACCTATTGGGACTTCAATTGGAGAAAAAATGGCGGCGCCGCAAGGATGTATGACCTTGCAAAAGAAGAAGAATTCTACCAACAGCAATATTGCGGCTGCATCTATTCCCTGCGTGACACAAACAAATGGCGCAAACAAAATGGACGCCCTCTCGTCATTATCGGTAATGACTGGTACAGTCACGAAACGTAGCCTGCTGCGTCTCGCAGCAGGTGTCCGGTTTTTCTAATTTGGCCTTCACCTTTTCACATCCATTTTAATATCATTCGGCCGATTTCTGTATAACACCTTCTAAGATGGCTCCTGCTGCGAGACGCAGCAGGCTACAATTCACTCCTGCTGCGAGACGCAGCAGGCTACATTTACTCCTGCTGCGAGACGCAGCAGCCTACAATTGACGCCTTCTGCGAGACGCGGCAGGTAACACTAAATACAAAACTTTACATTTTGTAACTTGGCGAGTTATGGTCAATTTTAAGGGAAACATGGGAGGATTATGTTGCGATTTTTAGGTGTATTTGTTTTTTCTATTTTCATGTTTCTTTTCGCAAATTGTCAGGCTCGTGAAGAGCAACTTAAAGTCCAAGACATTGCCAAAGTCATGCAGCAAATTTTTGAGCAGCACCTAGATCAAAAAGAGATCTCTGTGGCGACATTGCGTCAATCTCTTTCAGTTTATATCGATCAATTCGATCCTGAACGTGTCTACTTGCTTGAAGAAGAAGTCCGTCCTTTTTTAAATGTCCCTGATGCAAAACTCAATGCGATTATTGAGCAATATCGCAGAGGCACTTTTGGGATTTTTGAAGAACTTAACAAGGTGATACAAAAATCGATCTATCGATCCAGAGTCATACGAAATAAAATCGAAAGAACTCCCGCCAAGCTATTCATACAAAAACCACATGCCATAGAAGTTGAAGAAAGAAGGGATCCTGATCTGAAACGCCCCTTTGCCAAAAATGAAGTTGAATTAGAAGGTCGAATTACTCGGGAAATTATTAATTATATCGACGCTGAGAGAAGACGCTTCGGAGACTCTACAGTCTTTTCTCATGAACCTCAGACTCTTGCACTATTTGAAAAAAATAGTTCAGAAAAAGAGAATCACTATCTCTACAAAGATGAAAATGATCAGGCTCTAAGCGTTGAAGAAAGGGAAAGTCTCTTTGCTATGCATATTTTAAAATCGTTAGCTAGCAGCCTAGATGCGCACACATCTTTTTACAGTCAGTCTGAGGCCTTCGATGTGAAAACTCGCTTGCAGAAAGGTTTTCAAGGCATTGGAATTGTACTAACTCAAGCCCCCGATAATAGCATTTATATCAGTGATCTTGCTCCTCAAGGGCCTGCAGCCAAAAGTGGTCAAGTAAAAATTGGAGATCGCCTGGTTGAAGTCAACGATCAAAAAGTGAACACTTTACCCTTTGATAAAATCACTGAATTGATGCGTGGAGATAAAGGCACCAATATAAAACTTGGGATTCTGAGAAAAAGTGAAGACGGAAATACCTCTCCGGATAAAACTTTACTCGTTGTTTTGAAACGAGAAGAAATTACTCTTCAAGAAGATCGCGTTGATACTTCATTTCAAAAGTTTGATCATGGAGTCATTGGAGTGATCACGCTGCATTCATTCTACCAAGGTATTAATGGAGTAAACAGCGAACAAGATATGATCAAAGCGATTGAGCAATTGAAATCCCAAGGCAATTTGCTTGGAATAATTCTTGATCTAAGGGAAAATAGCGGTGGATTTCTTGGTCAAGCGGTCAAAGTTGCAGGCTTATTCATTACTAATGGCGTCATTGTCATTTCAAAGTATTTTAATGGTGAAGAGCACTTTTTCCGCGATCTTGACGGCAAATCCTATTTTGATGGTCCTCTCATTGTCTTAACATCCAGAGCCACTGCCTCAGCGGCCGAAATTGTCGCTCAGGCTCTGCAAGATTATGGGGTTGCCCTTATCGTCGGCGATGAGCAGACTTATGGTAAAGGGACAATTCAAAATCAAACGGTCACAGACAACAAAAGCACTTCATTTTTTAAGGTCACTGTTGGTAGGTACTACACTGTATCGGGGAAAACACCTCAGATTGAAGGGGTGAAAGCGGATGTGGTCGTTCCGGGAATATTTAACTTTGAACATCTGGGCGAGCGTTATTTGGCTTCCACAGTTCCTGCAGATACCATACCTGAAGATTACGATGACAATTTTGAAGATGTGACTCTTGCATCAAAGCCTTGGTTCACGCGTTATTATCTACCTACCCTCCAACATAAAAAAATGCAATGGATCAACATGCTGCCGACCTTAAAAAAACATAGCATCCAGCGCATGGCTAGCAATAAGGGTTATCAAAAGTTTTTGCAAAGGCTGCAAAATATTAAAGAGGATCCAAATGGCGACGATAATCATCGCGACTATCAACTTTTGGAAGCGTCTGAAATTCTTAAGGAGATGATCAAGAATTCAAAGGTGCAAACGTCAATTTAACAATTTTAACATCAATGGCTTACATGGATTCCTTATTTTTGCCGTTGAAATTTCGTTGAAAATATCATGAGGGCAGGAAATAAACATTGCGGAAATAACTCCACTTGTCCTAGAATGACCTTCTTCCTTCATTCAAGGCCAGATAGCTCAGTCGGTAGAGCAGAGGACTGAAAATCCTTGTGTCGCTGGTTCGATTCCAGTTCTGGCCACTTCGGCGTAGATAGATTTATTCTTTCTACGCCCTTTTTTTTGCTTAGACATTTCTT
>JACCVN010000422.1 GCA_013698165.1 Parachlamydiaceae bacterium
GGATATTTTGTGCTCAAAGCATTTGCAACCTGCTTTAGATCTTCCAGGGAGCCGCCAAAACCTTTAGTGTCAGTCAAAACAGAAATTGCTGAGGCACCACCCTGACAATATTTCAATGCCAGTCCCACAGGATCGTTAATCTCTCGTATATCACCAAGTGAAGGTGAGCGCCTTTTAACTTCACCAATAACTGCCAGCTTAGATTTTTTCAAAGCTCTTGAAAAATGATCACTCGGAGCATAGTTTTGCTTCAGAACTTGGTTAAGTGCATGCGTCGGATCATTTTCGGTTTCTTTGATCAAAAGATCTACTTCCTGTCTTTTGTGAATCAGGATTTTATCAAGGTAATTTTCGTGCTTCATAGATTCCTCTGCAATTTTAGTTGTCTTGACAAGGATGACCATTTGTCAAGGACATTCAAAGCCGCTCCTTTTTCAAGTACACTCCGAGCCACTTCAACACCCTCAGCTAACGAAGGTGCTTTACCAAAAATCCATACCGCAGCCCCTGCATTAAGAATAAGAGCATCTGCGACAGCTCCTTTTTTGCCTGCAAAGACCTCTTTCAATATTGATGCATTCAACTGCGCATTTCCACCCTGCAGTTCTTCCAGTCTACATGTTGTAAAACCTAACGTGCAGGGATCAATTTCAAGATATGTCGCTTCACCATCTTTGATGTCATAGGCTTTGACCTTACCCAAAGTGGTTAATTCATCAAGGCCGCATCCATGGAAAAGAAGGGTCCTTTTTTTATTGCTAAGCTGCAAAATAACCTTGCTCATCAGCTTTAAAGTGGATTCGTTGGCAACCCCAATTAAAGAATACTCAGCATTTGCAGGGTTTAATAATGGCCCCAAACTATTGATAATCGTTGGAAGTTTCAGTCCTCTTCTAATTGTAGATAGCTTGCTTAGAGAGGGGTTGTAATGTGGTGCATACATAAATGCAATCCCGACTTCTTCTAAATATCGCTGCAATTCATCCGGGGAGGACTCTAAATCAATCCCAAATTCTTCCACGACATCGGCAGATCCACTTTTACTTGACACAGATCGATTACCATGTTTTGCAATTGGTAAACCGCAAGCGGCTGCCAAAATCGCAGAACCGGTTGAAATATTGACGGTATTGGCTAAGTCACCGCCTGTCCCAACAATATCTAAAACTGGAAATTGTAGGTTTACAGGGATGGCTCTTTTTTGTAATGCGGCCGCCATTCCAACTACCTCATCAGCCACCTCGCCCCGAAATCTTAAAATCATTAGGAAAGCTGCTGTTTGATGAGGATCTGCATTATCCAATATGACAGACATCGCAGACTCAGATTCTTCACGTGTTAAATGAGGCTTTGCCATCAGTTTTTGAAGATAAGGCTTTAACATGGCAGTTCTCCCTTCGGATTGGGTTCAAATCTAATTAACACTGCACGTAAAGGAGCCGCTTCTAACTCCATTAACTTAATTGGAGGTGCTGATAAGAAGTATTCACTTTCTTTCACCTGTGTTAAATCTAAATTCTCGATCCAGACCATCCCACATGAAATGAGCGCATGATGGGCTCTTAAGTCTGTAGAGTTCACATCATCGACTGATGGAGTATCAATTCCTACTAATCGCACTTTATGGAGATGTAAGAATTCAATGACTTCCACTGATAACGATGCTCCTGCCTCAAACTTATCGAAATATGTCTGTACGCGCGTTCGAAAAAGGATGCGGGGCGGAAGATTTTTGGGAATCTTTGCCTCTATATCTATTAGCCTTATCTCATGACTGCAAGAGCATAGATCAATCACAAAACAGGGGCCTATAAATGACGCTATAGGTAAGTTTCCAACTAGATGATCACTGCTCATCGAAGATAATGTGTGTGCCGGGGCATCAACATGCGTACCTATATGGGGACTCATGCTAAAGGAAGTCAGATTATAACATTTATTGTCTGCATAAGACGCTTGTAAGGAGTAATCAAAAGGAGTATCCCCAGGGAAGCAAGCGCTCATTTTTGTCACAGGCTGCGTAATATCAATGATGGTGTAAGCTTCTTTCATTTTAATTAATTCCTTATCGTTAGAAATCCAAGCGAAAACAATAGGATTGCTATTAAAAATAGCTTCCCACCAGGAGCTGTAAATGGCCTCTTAGCATTTTTATAATAGCGTCCAATCCAGACGATTGTGACTGGCAAAACACCAAATAACAGCACATCAGCAAATCCGCCCGCAACTCCTAATGCTCTTAGAAAAAGATGTGGGTAGAGCAATGTTAAAAGTGTGGGTGGAACCAAAACTAGCTTAAGCATGGCTAACGTTGTCGGTATAAATCCCGAAGCGCTCATGACCGGTAAGCCAATCATGCCGGCTCCAATGCAACACCCGGTAATTAATAGAGTGGCACTTAGTACGCTCCCTTCCTTTTCTAAAAGACTGCCCATGTCCTTAATCCTTATGTAATAAAATGTTCTAAAATGTAATGTTACACCATTACATAATTATTTTCCAAGCTTTTAACGAAATCTTTGATTTTTGCCCCCGAAAAGTGCGATCCTGCACATTTAATGAAGAGGTGAAATTCTATTTTGACGAGTTACAACACCCTCGATGCACTACTGTAAACAGAATAAAGAACGATCCTTCCTTTTTCAGTTACCTGGGTTATAAAATTAATGTGAATTTAGCCCAATCTTAACAATTCTTTAATGAAAGTGTAGTTTAATGGTGTCATAGAAAATAAGAAAGGGTTCCGCAAAGAGGTTCGAAGCGGAACGAAAGTCTTCCTGATTGGAGAGTCGGAAGGAAGCAATATAATAATAATTAATGTTTTAGACTCTCATTTTATTATAATTATTATAATAGACCACTGATAATAGCCCTAATAATTTCCGATAATAATTTTTTAACCTCAAATTCCCAATTTGAGGTTTTTTTTTGCTCAGAAAAATACGGAAAGACAGTGTACTAGGCGCTTGCTTGTGAAAGTGACCTATCTTAAACCGTCCAACGCGGCATTGACAATGGTTTGCGCCTCTTTCAAAATTCTTTCTAAATGCTCTTTGCCCAAAAAACTTTCTCCGTAGATTTTGTAAATATCTTCTGTGCCCGACGGTCGAGCTGCAAACCAACCGTTGGCAGCACTAACTTTAACTCCATCTATCGACGCACCATTTCCAGGAGCTTTTGTTAAAATCGAAGTGATCTCTTCGCCTGCCAACATCTTTGAATGTACGCTTTCCGGAGACAAGTTTTTTAAAATTTTCTTTTGGGAAGGTGTGGCTGCCGCTTCAACCCGATCATACGCAGGATCGCCAAACTCTTTAACGAGCTCCTGATAGACTTGTCCGGGATCAATGCCAAGCTTTGCCGTCATTTCTGCAGCTAATAAAGCTAAAATAATCCCATCCTTATCTGTTGTCCATACGGTACCGTCCAAACGTAAAAAAGAAGCACCGGCGCTCTCTTCACCCACAAAGCCCAATGAACCATTGAATAATCCCTCTTCAAACCATTTAAACCCTACAGGGACTTCATAAAGGCTTCGGCCTAATTTAGCTGTCACCTTGTCGATCATCTGACTACTCACGAGTGTTTTACCGACCGCCAGCTTTTTATTCCATTGAGGTCTGTTTTGAAAAAGGTAGTGGATGGCTGCAGAGAGGTAATGATTTGGAGGTAACAATCCCGAGCTTTTAGTCACTATGCCATGTCTATCATAATCTGTATCGCAGGCAAAGGCGATATCAAAGCGGTCTTTCATTCCGATCAGACCATGCATAGCGTAAGGTGATGAAGGATCCATGCGGATCTTGCCATCCCAATCGAGCGACATAAAACGAAAGGTCGGGTCGATGGTTTCGTTGACGATGGTCAGGTTAATTCCATACATATCAGAGATAGATTTCCAAAAATGCACACCGGCACCTCCCAGAGGATCTACACCGATATGAATGTTTGACTTGCGAATAGCTTCCATATCAATGACATTACCAAGGTCGCTGACATAGGCTTTGCGATAATTATGCCGCTGGGTCGTCGGAGCGCTGATTGCTTTTTCTAAAGGAATTCTTTTAATCCCTTTCATATGGTTTTGTAAGAATTCGTTAGCTTTATCCTGAATCCAATTGGTAATACTGGGAACTGCAGGACCGCCATTTGGTGGATTATACTTAAAACCTCCTTCAGTAGGAGGGTTATGCGAAGGAGTGATGACGATGCCATCGGCAAGTTGATCTTTTCTGCCATGGTTGTATGTAAGGATCGCATGGGAAATTACCGGTGTGGGTGTGAATTCATCTTCTTCTGCGAGCATGACATTCACGCCATTAGCCCCTAAAACTTCCATCGCACTTTTATAGGCAGGCAAAGACAGTGCATGGGTATCCATTCCTAAAAATAGAGGTCCATCAATTTTTTCCTTTTCGCGATATAAGCAAATCGCTTGAGCAATAGCAAGAATATGATTCTCATTAAAACTCTTATCAAAGGAGGATCCTCGATGCCCGGATGTTCCAAATTCTACCCGCTGTGAAGGTATAGTAGGGTCTGAAGTTAATTCATAATAAGCATTAATAAGCTCTTTGACATTTACCAGCATCGCTTCAGTTGGAGGTTTTCCTGCTAATGGGCTAATTTTCATTTTAATTCCATTTTGAAATATCTAGGGATAGGTCTAGTTATTAAAGCTGCTTCTCAAAATTTGTCGCCAATGGCCAAATATGGACTAAATGAATCTTGAAAATGAGCGAAAATCGAGGGAATAAGCTTTTGCCATGTCAAATCTCCGGCTCCGCCAAAGACAATAAAGAGCGTAGGCGCAACCTGATCAGTGGCTCCATAATTGTATTTCCCTTCTCTGAAGAGTAAATGCATAGCCCCCTAAAAATCAAATAATTAATGCACTCGCATCAGGGTATTTTTGCGTTGATTTCGTACGGATTATGCATTATCATAGTAACATTTAAACTTACTTAAGCGAGCAAATCGGCCTATTACATCCAAATGGAATTAGTAAGAATGACTTTTATACCATACCTCAAGATCATATAAGGAAAATATCGTGAACGATTTCAAAGTTACCCAAAAACCTTCTGTCCTCCTAATTGGAATTCAATGCCGAACATCAAATGATCCGGATGCAGGTCCAAAAGATATTCCAGAGCTTTGGGAAAAATTTGCTTCAGAAAAAGTCTTAGAAAATATCCCCAACAAAACCTCAAACGATGTGATCGCCCTATATTGCGATTATGAGGGCGACCACACTCAGCCTTATACACTTGTCATCGGATGTGCCGTTACCTCCTTCGATTCTGTCCCTAGAGGCATGGTAACTAAGACTATTCCGGCATCCTCTTATGCTGTATTTCAAGCAGTTGGCGAATTTCCAAAATCCTTAATTGAGACTTGGGAAAAAATCTGGAAGACAGACCTAAAAAGAACCTACAATGGTGATTTAGAACTCTACGGAGAAAAATTTAACTCCGGGACTCCCAAAGTAGTAGAAGTCTTTATTGCCATTACCCCATCATGAGCCCTAGTACACTGTTAAGGTAGAAATAGTCGAAAATACTACCTTAACAGTGTACTAGAGTCCGTTCTTCCTAATAGCCACAAAAACCCCTGAAAAGTCAACGCAAAGCTGATTTTGTTGGTAAATATGAGCTGTTAACTGAAGGCGGGCTTTTCCTTTTTTTTCGAGCATTTTTATAAATTTTTTCCAGTCGGATGTTTCAGGCATGGAACATTCAGCTTTAAAATCTGTTGTGACCGGTGCAAGATACTTTATTTCGCTGCTCGCAATGACGATTTGAACATTATCATGCTTGAGCTGAAGCAAATTTACTTGCAGCAAGCTCCAACATGCCAATGTTGCAACAGCATGGAGGCTGCCTCCAAACACTGTCTGCTTGTGATTAATGTTATTGGAAAGCGGAGCTTTTATAACTACCCGCGTGGGAGTCGCAAGTTCAACTTGGACTCCCATCGCAGATGAAATAGGAATTTGATGCCAGAGGTAGTTTTCTAGACTTGCTTCTGGATCAACACCTTGATTATCTTTCATTGATGCTCAATTTTATGAGTAATTGCCAATCGTCAGATTGTTGGTCGTTTTCCGCAATCTTGTTAGCCTTTTCGATACCACATTTTTGGCATTTGTGAATAACTTGCCAACCCTTTTTTGCATGAAGCAAAATTTTGCAAGCAATCATAATCCCTCCGCATTGACTTTTTCTGTCCCCTGGAATATTGTCCACGTGAAGGGAGCCTAAGCAAAAGGGGCAATGATTCCGATAACTTCCATTAATCAAAGGCAACACATTTTGTCCGCAAAGCGCGCAAACAAAATGAACATTTTCATTTTTCTTTCCCATTTCCTATCTTTCTTGTTGTTGTTTGTACAACGCAAGAAAGTAGGGTTCCGTTTAGTTCTTACTGATATCTGCTAAAATAATCAGTTATCGGGCTTATCTAAATCAGGGACATATTCACCGCTGTTCCTTTAGGGTTTGCGATTACTTTCAGCTCCAGCTTCATTAAGGCAATCATTTCATCCTTAAATCCGAACCTCTGCCAGCTTTCCTATTTGTACTGGCCACTGTAAGGCGGCCTTGAAGCCACCTTCCGCTGATATGTGTATTTTGCTGTGTTCACACAGCCTGTGTATTTAGACTCACCGATCTTAGGCCTCGTCCCCTAGAAATGAGCAAGAAAACATATTTCTTTAAAGATTATCAATATTACACTCCTATAGTTTTATAATCTTAGTCATGGCCTTAATCTGTTTCGTCATAAACCTCAATTCCACGACCTCGAATTTCTTGAATAACCTCTTTTGAGATTTGTGTAGTGACCATACTTTCACCATTCATTGGTTGTTGTAAAGTGAATGGACGAATATCAATCGATTCCAAACTTGGCAATGTAGCTACCAATACAAGAATACCCTTATCGGTAACATTTACAGCTCCCCTTAAGGTAATTTCTTTCAAAGCAGGTGCTCCTACACTTAACTTTTCAAGGGCTTCATCATTAACCGTTGATAAGCTTAAATGGATATTTTCGATTGCGGAATAATTTTGGACTAGGGCTCCAAGCATTTCAGAAGACACTGGATACCAGTTCACTTCCTGATAAGAATATACCATTCCATCGCCATTGACAAATCGTAGCGATCCATTGATTTTCACTTCTTTTAGCAAAGGAAACTGATCATGGATCAAAGCAAAAATTTCTTCATCTGCAGACATTTGACCTGAAATATTCAATTTCTCAAGATTGGGGTATTTCATAAACATTTCAGTCAATTCATCTTTATCGTAAAGTGTGCCCATAATAAAATCTCCACCATAAACATACTCTAAATCCAAAGATTTAATGTTTTCATCAGGAACATTTTTCTCCACATCTACAGGCTGCGGAGCAGGCCCTGCCATTTGGGCATTTAGAAGGCTAATCAAAAACAATGGAATAAAAAAAGCAAATAACTTAAAACTATAAATCACTCTAAACATAAACCACCAATAATTTAAACACGCCTATTCACTTCTGTATTATAGGTAATTTAAAATTAATTATCAATTT
>JACCVN010000430.1 GCA_013698165.1 Parachlamydiaceae bacterium
CCTCATCGCCGGCATCACGCCTTGCGGCTTGACCTTCAAGAAGTTCTCTTTGCAGCTCAGGATCATTAAGCTCTGTGTAGGCATTACACATTTCTTGTCCAAGAATAAAGCTTTCAAATCTTTCGATCAGATTCTCATTTTTTTTGCTTGGATCTCGATGAGCTTTGCAAAGCACAGTTGTTTCTGCAGGATGGTCGATGACATGGTGAGGTTGGATCAGATGAGGTTCTGCATACACTTCAAAAAGTGCACCAATTAACAAGCCGCGTGAAAGCCCTTTAATTTTTTTGGGATCCACATGCCCGCTATCTAGAAGCATTTTTGTGATTTCATCATCGCTCAAGGTGTCGGGATCAAGTTTTCCGTAGTTTTTAATGCAATCTTTCATGCTCATGCGAATCCATGGAGCTTTGACATCGATTTCGACGATCTCGTTATTGGCGGGATTGCGCATTGGGATGACGGTTGTCCCATGCAAGGCTAAGGCGCAGTGTTCAAAAAGCTGTTCTGTCATGCGCATCATGTCGTTGTAGTCCCAATAAGAAGCGTAGGCTTCCATCATTGTAAACTCAGGATTATGATTGCGATCGATCCCTTCATTGCGGAAAACTCTGCCGATTTCAAAAACTCTGTCCATGCCGCCAATGATCAATTTTTTTAGAGGAATTTCCAGAGAAATTCTCAAGAACATTTCTTGATCCAAAGCATTAAGTTTTGTAACAAAAGGACGTGCTTCAGCTCCTCCATAGATACTTTGGAGAACAGGTGTTTCTACTTCCATGAACTTTTCATTATGAAGGAAGTCACGGATCAATTTTACAATGCGGCTGCGCATTTTGAAAGTGTTGCTGACATCTTCATTTGAAATTAAATCGAGCCAACGTTTTCGATATCGCAGTTCTTTGTCTGCAAGGCCAGCATGCTTATCTGCGAGAGGGAGTAAAGTTTTGCAAAGGAGTGTGACATCTTTAGCAAAAATTGTGAGTTCGCCTTTGTTTGTACGGAAAATATGTCCTTCAATGCCGATGATGTCTCCAAGATCAATTTTTTTCTCAAGAAATTTCATGGGCGTGAGGGCGTCGGCTTGATCGGCAGCAGGAGAGTAGCCTGTGAGTTGTGTAAGCTCCCGATTAAACATTACTTGGATAGATCCGAAGCCATCTTTGATTTGGGCAAAAGCATTTTTTCCCATAGAACGAAAAAGCATTAGGCGGCCGGCAACTTTTACCAATTCAGTTGTGCCTGCAGCAGCATCCTCACTATGCCCAACGGGTTGATCTTGGTACTGTTCGTTCAATTCTTGCGATGTATTTGTAGGGACAAAGTGATGGGGATAGGGTTCAACGCCAAGGTCACGAATCTCTTGCAGTTTGCGCAAGCGATTTTGAAACTCTTCTTGGTGGTGGTATTCTGGCTTTGTTGTCATGGAATTCTCATTATCATTTTTTTAAGGAAGAAACAGTTTCAGTTTTATGGTTGCGTGCAAATTCAAGTCTAGCATAGCAGTAAATCGTTGTAACAACAATGCAGATGCCAAAAATGAACCACGTCAAAATGAAATATTTAGTCTGGCGGCTGGCACTTTGGTATTGTCTTAACCATTTAAACATATTATCCCTAAATAATTTGGATGTCTGCCAAAGTTGAGTAGGCAAACCAATTTAACGCAAAGTCGCAAAACAATGAAACTCGAAGGAACCTAACTCGATCTAATAAATTAGAATCTTATAATTTTTCTAATTCATTCAAAACAGAATTTGTCTCATTTTTTGCGACTTTGCGATTCTTATGTCAAAAGTACTTTAAGGATTCAGCTCATTACTTTAGTTAAAGGACATGGCCGACAAGGTCGTAGCCGGCAACTTCTGTGATTTGCACTTTGTAGCGCTCGCCAAAAGCTTTGACTTTGCGACCATCATTGATGATCACCTGACCATCAATTTCAGGGCATTGTCCAAAATATCTACCGCGCATTAATAGATTAGATTCAGGATGGTAACCTTCGACAACAACTTCAAGTTTTTTACCAATCAGCGCTTTGTTGCGCTTCTTAACAATTTTTTGTTGAATCTGCATCAAGCGATGA
>JACCVN010000259.1 GCA_013698165.1 Parachlamydiaceae bacterium
GCGATAACGGGGAGGGGCTGGAGATCCAGTCCCTTACCCACTTATGCTGCCGCCGCATTCGCGGCTAGGGTGTTTATTTTGTGAAGTTTTTGGACTCATTTCTTCATGTGGTTTATCGCATTTATGACGATGCAAATTATTAACTTAGATGTTTGTGATTTTATCACGATATTTACAGCACAAAAACAACACCCTAGCTACGGGCATGCTAAATAAACCCTCTAATAACCCTGAAAAGGGTTCTTCTCTTTTAAAGACATTTTAGTTTGGAAAAATTTGGGTCATGATAAGGCTAATGCCTATGGCTATATGCTGAATTATATTCGCGGGCAATTGAACTTTTGCCTCTCTGCGTCGAGCGGCGGTGGCTCTTCAGTCGTTAAAATACTACCTGCTGCAAGACGCAGCAGGCTACTTTCTTGAATTGTAAAAGCGTTTAATAAAGCTGCGGATCAGTAAGATGGTCAAAGATATCGTCACGAAGAGGGCCATGCCTCCATAAACAAAATAGATGGGATAACTGCGCACGTACATAAAAAGGGTCTGCCGTACTTCCCCATGCAGGAAATATGCCCCTAAAAGTACTAGGCAAATATATAAAACCAGAAAAAAGCTTCCCAGAGCAGCTGTCATGAACAATTTCGGCTTTAATCCAACAAAAATTTTACGGACAGTAGGTTCTTTTTTTGTAAAAATTTTAAAGATGGTAAGGGCGATAGTGAGAGCTAGACATCCAATAAGCAGAAACATTCCTATAATTAAGACAACTTGAAAATTGTACATAAGGGCTAATAGCATTGGGGTAGCACCCTCCATAAACTGCTATATCTTAGAGAATTTAAAATAGAAAGGCAAGGAATCTCACGTGAGATTCTCTTGCCTTTTTCATGGCTTTTATGTAGAAAATCTACAAAGAAAAACCAAATAAAAGATATATTCTATGGATTCTCATGTTTAGAACACCATAGTATCGGCCAAGTGACCACTGGTTTAGAGCAGCCTTTAACCTCTTACTTAGTATCTCTAGAAGCTTGATTGTCGCCTTTAACATTTTTCTTTTCAAAAGCGCCTTTTTTATCTTCTTTAGATTTCTTTGTATTTTTTGCTCTTTTTGCCATATATCCTCGTTTTTTTATTTATAATAAAAAATATTTATAGTTTCTATCGCAACCATCGTATACCTCCTTAATTCATCCTAATTTAAAATCAATTTATTATTCAATAAAATTCTAAACAAAATAAATACCTAGTAAAATTTTTTACCTTTCAACAAAGTCGCATTTTTAAAAACAAGCCCTTTGCACCAAAAACGGGAAGTGTGATTTCCGTGTTGATCAAGGCTGGTAAAGCCAACCATGGCCGTCAGTTGGTCCATCAAAAAATAATTTAAAAGGATAAAAGTATCTAAATAGATTTCATTTTCTAAAGTTGAAATTGAAGAATGGATATCTTGTAAGTTTTCAATGATTGTGAACTGATCAGGTTTATCTATACACCCCAAATCCTCCCTTTGTTCTTCGGTCAGAAAAGGAGCATAGAACCCTTTTAATGCGGGCCCAACATCAGTTTTTTGTACAAACCACGTCTGTGAAGCGGTCAAATCAAAAGGGATGAATGTCACAGAATAGAATAATGGAGATACCGCAAGATGTGTGATGATGCGAATTTTCCAAAAATCAGGAGAATCCTCTATTCTATTACTAAAATCATCTCTAAGCTCTTCCAAGACTTCAGATCTAAAATTAAGTATTTTAGTTGTCACCTCTGGATAGATTGGAGTGTAGAGCGACTCCATTCGACATTGAGATAGATGGTTAAGGGGATTCGCTAAGACTCCCATTACATAGGATAAAGATATAATTGTCATAGGGGTGCCATTCTACATGGCACCCCTAATTTTATGCAAAAGATTTCTTACATTGATTCAAAAGCATAGATTTTGAAGTAATCATCTATGATGCCATCTACGAGAGAAGCTTCAAAGCCTAAACTTTTGTTAAATTCTGTCAGTAGTTGACTCGCAACAGGTTTGCCATCTACCTTATAAAGAGTTTCACGAATTTTATTAGCCCAACTTTTCAGGAATTGGATAGTAAAAATTCTGTGCTCATTGGAATAGTCAAATTTGACACCTTCCTCGTCAAAATCAATCGACTTGACCTTACCATCAAGAGTAACCCGGAAATTGCTATATGAGAAATCGCCAGCCACTTTATTTTCAGAGCAGACTTTGATAAATTCGACAATCTGAGATACGTGATTCTCATTTGTAAAATCAACCGCTTGAGGAATCATCTCTACCAAATAATATTTATCTTCAATGGCAGTATCAATATTGAAAATCTTAGAACAAGGCAGCCCTAACTCCACTATCTGCTTATAGTTGGCAATGGAATTTGTCATGTACTTTTTAACATTGGCTTCAATTTTAGCATGATATTCAAGAAAATACTTAAATATTACCTCGGTATTATCTACCTCTTTCACGAAAAGATGTTCAGGATTCTCTGAAGTGATTGTACAAGCTTTTAGAAATGTTCCAGTAGAGAATAATTTTGTTAATACTTTTACACCTTCAATTTTAAAAATACCCTGTTCAATTGCTTGGCATAATTGAGAGGGCGTTAGATTAACCCTATTTCCCAAAGAAAGTGAATTGGAAATTGTAATATTTTTTAATTGTTGAACTTCATTACTTATTGGAAATTGTCTTTTTAAATTTTTCTTTTGTGGTGTAGGAGGCATCATTGGACTCTGAACATTATTCAGATTCGATTGAAGGTCCACAGCTAAAGGAGTTTCATTTGAAATCCCAAACTGATTTACTGGTTGAGATCTATTGCTCATTATAAGTTGTCGATTTGGATTTTTCTTTTGTGGTGTAGGGGGCATCAATGGTCTCTGAACATTCATCAGACTTGATTGAAGGTCAACAGCTAAAGGAGTTTCATTTGAAATCCCAAACTTATTTACTTGTTGAAATCTATTGCTCGTTATAAGTTGTCGATTTGGATTTTTCTTTTGTGGTGTAGGGGGCATCAATGGTCTCTGAACCTTATTCAAATCCGATTGAAGGTCCACAGCTAAAGGAGTTTCATTTGAAATCCCAAACATATTTACTTGTTGAGATCTATTGCTCATTATAAGTTGTCGATTTGGATTTTTCTTTTGTGGTGTAGGGGGCATTAATATATTCTGACCTATATTTAAACCCGCATGAATTTCAACCGGTCGGTCGCTGAGTTTTAGCTTTTTATCACTACTGATTTTTGGAGATAGGAAATTTTCTTTTGTTTCTGATAAAAATGCCTCTTCACGAATCCTTTTTACTTTCTCTTCCATTATAATGCTGTTTTTTTCTTCTTCTGTTATGCTAAATTGCTTCATTGCATCATAATCAGAAAACTTTAATTTCTTGTTTGAAAGGTTTAAGTTCTTATTTATTTGTATCTCATTGGTTGAAGCCTGCTTTGACACTGCTCCGATTGATAAATAGACTGACATAAAACCTCCATGGCACAATTTATTTCTATAATTTTTAATCTTCTAATGTTAGTTTTTAACACACTTCAACTTTCAGAGCAAGATTAAAAAAATAAAAATAATTATTAGCATTACATATTAAATTAAAAACTATACTATTAACATGACCAAAAAACTCTGCAAATAGAAACGGATACGAACCACCACCAATTAACGCAACGATGCAAAAAAACAAACTGAACAAGTGAACAAAAAATACAAAGAAAACAGGAGCAGTAGTTATATAATTTTTTTGCAGATCAAAGTGCCTTCTTTGCTTTCTTTCCTATATTCTCTTGTTCTCAGGCGTTTCTTTGCGTTCTTTGCATCTTTGCGTTAAAACTGGTGGTGGCTTAAGCTCCAAAATGGTGGTGGCTCTTAAGCCATTGCCATATCGAAGTGGTATTTAGTGGCTATTGCCGTGTTAATGCATTCAAAGCGCTGCCGGCTTTAAACCATTGGATCTGTGTAGAATTGTAAGAGTGCTTTAAATTTATAAGTTCAGTTGTTCCATCAGCATGCTTCAGTAGCAATTCTATAGGTTTGTCGAGGGCAAAATCTTTGATATCAATAAAATCCAGTAAATCGTCTTCCCGCAACTTCTCATAATCCTCCCAACGGGAAAA
>JACCVN010000482.1 GCA_013698165.1 Parachlamydiaceae bacterium
AAATTGAAGGCTCTCTTTCCTTAAACCAAGGTTTTACCATGCCTGATTATTGAAATACTCAACATAGCTGAATCTGAGAATTTGGGCAACGCGAAAGCTCTCAGATTGAGCTAAGGGAAGTATATAACCTGTAGGATTAAAATGACGGACCTCTCTCGATTTATAAAGGGAAAATTTATCAGTTATAATCAAGTCCGCATGCATGATACTGACATGGCAGGCATCCTCTATTTTGCCCGTCAATTTCGATTTGCTCACGATGCGCTCGAGGATATGTTTGAAGCCGAAGGGTATACTCTACTGGAATTTATTAATTCACATGGTTTTGTGATGGTCATAGCTCACGCTGAAGCAGACTATTTAGCTCCTCTTAAGGTGGGTGATAAATTGCAAGTTCATCTATCGATTGAACGTATAGGAAACTCATCAGTATCATTTTTTTACGAGATTTATCGAGGTGATGAGTTGGTGGGAACAGCGAAAACTGTTCATGTTGCCCTCAGCACAACCACGCACAAGAAAATGCCAGTTCCCGTCTTTGTTCGTGAAAAACTCCTCAAATACTTATCCACGAAAACGTCTGAGAATCCACCACCAACGGATTCTGAGCCGCTATCAATTTGACGCAAAGGGGCAAAGTCACGCAAAGAAGGCAAATATTGCTATTGGATTTGCTTAAAAATCAAAAAATTTTAAATTTTCTTGCTTCTTGTTTTTTTGCCCTCTTTGCGTGACTTCGCCTTTTGCGTCTTTGCGTCGAAAGCGGTGGGGTGGCTCTTTAACCGTCAATGTGTGTGATTGTGAGCTTGTTCGCCATCGTGGTCGTGGTCGTGAGTATGAGATTTTTCGGCCTTTTCCAGGGCGGCTTTTTGCTTGGCCCGTGCTTCCAGTTTTAACTTATCAATTTCACACTCGTAATCTTCACGATGAAACATTAACTTAAACTTATCCCATTCAGTGGAAAATGTCTTTACTAGCTCAAGATTAGTATTTTGTTTAATGGCCACCAGCAAAAAAAGCAATTGGTGAGCAGAAACCAGACGCTTGACTGTATCATCTTCTCCGGCTTTAATTTTTTGCTGAAGAAAATACTCTGTTATTAATTTGGCCATTTGATCAGAAGCTTTATCTTTTTCCATTACCCAACGAATAAATTCATTTTTTTCTTTCGGTGTTGTGAACTTGTTATTGTTTATAACGGAAATACCTTTATACATTGTTTCGACATACTGATCGATCAAGTCATAAACCATATCGTCATGGTAGATACCACAAGGCATTTGGCAGTGAGCAGAAAGCTGACCATGAAATAACACAGATGCAAAAGCAGTAGAGCATATTACTCTTTTCAAAAAAGCAGGAATTTTTCTGTACGACATAAAATCAATTTCCTATTTTGAGGTTTCCAATCCATGAAAGATATAAATATCAAAATTTTTCCTCAAGAACTCTTATTCAAAAGTGTAAAATTCTTTTGCATTGCAGATCGACGAACCTTATAATCAGGTTATCTCGACTATAGCACCCCCTAAAAAGTCCTAAAGTCGCGATTACAACACCTATGAGAAAATTAATTTCAACCATTGCTAAAGAAACTTTCATCAATTCATGGTGGGTAATACTATTCGCACTTTTTTGTTTTATGGTATATGAACAAGGTCTTAAAACTAGCAATGAACGTTTAATGGCGCTCTCAAATCAGCTTGACACGCTTCAAGGGGAGAAAAAAAAAGTGCTTAAACAACAAGTGCGCCTTTCCAAAGAAGTTGAAAGCCAGGATGATCCGGATTGGATTGAGCTTACATTGATGAAGGAATTGGGACTTACACCCGAAGGGCACACAAAGGTGTTGTTTTACTGACATGGGCATAACTTTTTACCTTTTCATTTTAGCTTTCTTGACCTTTTGGAGCGCCTATTTTTCGGCTTCTGAAACGGCATTGTTCTCCCTTTCCAATGTGAAGATAAAAAACTATGAGACTGATAGAGATCCTAAAAAGAAACTGATTGCCAATCTATTAAATCAGCCTCGAGATCTTTTGGTCACTGTGTTTATGCTAAACACACTGGTCAATATACTACTTCAAAACGTCGCGTCGCAAATGTTTGGCACTGATGCCAGCATGGTCTTGAAAGTAGGGGTTCCTCTTATAATAACACTAATTCTTGGTGAAATCATTCCAAAGTGCATTGGCCTTCAGCATAATGCTACTATCAGTTATCATGTGGCCCCTCTAATTAACTTTTTACAAGGCCTTCTAGGGCCTCTTCGCCGTCTAGTCATCAATGTGACTTTTCCGGTGAGCCGATTTTTATTCTTCTTTTTACATAAAGAAGAGAATATCTCAAGAGAAGAACTCTTACATGTCCTTAAAGCTTCTGAAGAGCATGAAATTCTGAACAAGGATGAGTCTGAACTTGTTTGTGGATACCTCGACCTCCAAGATGCCTTTGTCAAAGAACTCATGCGCCCACGCCAAGATATTCTTTTTTATAATACTGATGATCCATTAACCAAACTGACATCATTGTTTATTGATCAAAAATGCTCTCGAATTCCGGTCTGCAAAGGATCTTTAGAAAATCTTGTTGGAATTATGACTGCTAAAAATTTCTTTCTGAATCGTAAGGAAATTAATAATGGCGATGATCTGACCCAATATCTATCTAAGCCTCTCTTTGTGCCAGAAAACAGCCTCGCTAGAATTCTCCTGCGTCGTTTTGCTGAGCAAAAAGAAGAGGTCGGCATTGTTGTCGATGAATATGGTTCGATCGCAGGATTGATTACTCGTGAAGATGTTCTTGAGGTGCTCATTGGTCAGATCGATGACCAGCGAGATAAAAAAAGCCTTTATTCACGTCAGAGTGAAAACGAAATCATTATGAGCGGCAAGCTAGAAATCGTTCAGTTCAATGATATTTTCGATGCCTACATCGACAGCAAAAACAATATGGTGACGATGGGAGGGTGGCTTACAGAGAAGCTTGGAGACATTCCAAAAGCGGGCACAAAATTCGAAAGCGACAATTTTCTTTTCCATGTCCTGACAGCCAATAGCAACAGGATCCGCAGAATCTACGTCCGCAAGCTCAATCAGCAGTAAGTGTTACCTTCAATAATGCTTGTGGCTACAATTGGGGATTCCACCACCAGTTTTGACGCAAAGGCGCAGAGATCGAAGCTACGGAACAACGTAGCTCGAATACCAATCATGTACTTAATCTTTTTTTAAACCTTGTCACGCGAGTAAAAAGCATTAATTTGAATATTTAAACAAAATAGAAGAATCCTGATAGAGTTCTTCTATTTTATTTCATATTCAGCTTACATCCTTTT
>JACCVN010000518.1 GCA_013698165.1 Parachlamydiaceae bacterium
CAGTCCATTTTCTGTCCATTAAAAATTTTCTTGCTTGGTTTTTGATTTCAGGCGTGGTAAACTCACGCAAATTTCCAAGGATGTTTATGCCATATGACAATCTTTTTGATTTGAATCAGAGCCCGGAACTTTGGCTATTATGGGGTAGTCTTTTAGGAGCCTTGTGCATATTGTTTTTTTTGTTTATGCGCTTGAAACAGCGGGATAAAGAAATTGCAATTTTTGTTGAAAAGCTTGCGGGAGCGAATATACAGCTTGAAGAGATGCGAGCAGTGCATTTAAATGTTTTAAGTGAACTCGCTTTACTGCGTCAAGAGCATAGGGTCGAAAGTGAAAGGCGTTGCATTGCGGAAGAAAAAAATTCCCGGATTGTCGATCTCGAAGAAATTTTAAAGAAAAGAGAACAGCTGATCGCAGAGCTGCAAAATGATAATTCCTTACTTAAGAGTTCTATTGCGCACTTAGAAACGAAATTTGTGGAAGGGCAGAAGAACTCGGAAGAAAAGATTTCTTTGCTGCTTAATGCCCAGCAAAAGCTTGGAGAATCTTTTAAAGCCATTTCTGCTGATGCCTTGAAAAATTCTACGCATTCATTCTTGGAGCTCGCTATGGCTAAGTTTGAAAAACTACAAGAAACTGCTAAGGGAGACCTGAAACAGCGAGAGACAGCCATAAGCGAGCTTGTCAAACCCCTTAAAGAAGCTTTAAACAAGGTCGATCAAAAGAACTTGGAAATTGAAAAGTCGTTAGCGATTACATACACATCACTCTCGGAGCAGGTTAAAGGCTTGGCTTCCGCTCAAATTCAACTTCAAAGCGAAACGTCTAACCTCGTAAAAGCGCTTCGTACTCCGCATGTGCGTGGACGATGGGGTGAGATCCAGCTGCGCCGCGTAGTGGAAATTGCCGGAATGGTAGAGCACTGTGATTTTGTGCAGCAGGAATCGGTGATGTATGATGATAAGCGCTTGCGTCCCGACCTTGTGATTAAGCTGCCAAACAGCAAGCAGATAGTTGTCGATTCAAAGACTCCTTTACATGCTTATCTCGAAGCTTTGGAAGCCACTGAAGAACCGTTGCGGTTGCAGAGTATGAAAGATCATGCCCGCCATATTCGTACACATATTTCGCAGTTAGCTTCAAAATCATACTGGGAACAATTTGAGCATGCCCCTGAATTTGTCGTCTTGTTCATTCCGGGCGAATCTTATTTTAGCGCAGCTTTGGAGCAAGATCCAAGTCTGATTGAATGCGGTGTCGAACAGCAGGTAATCCTTGCAACCCCGACAACTTTGATTGCTTTGTTGAGGGCTGTAGCCTTTGGATGGAAACAGGAGCTTATCGCCAAAAATGCACATGAGATCAGTGCCCTTGGACGGGACCTTTATACTCGGCTGAGAAATTTTTCGCTGCATTTTGATGACTTGCGTCGTGGTCTCGATAAGGCTGTTGAAGGATATAATAAGGCGGTCGGTTCATTTGAGGGGAGAGTGCTAGTCTCAGCTCGCAAGTTTAAAGAGCTAGGCGCTGCTACCGAGCCGGAGCTAGAACCGCTGCTCAGTATTGATAGGATCACGCGTGTTTTATCACCGATTGAAGAGCTGACCTCAGTTGTGGAATGAGAAAAAAAGGAAGAACGACATCCGTTTTTTGGTTTTTATAAGGGCTGCTCTGATAAGTTGCAGCCAGCGATCTCCTCGGCATCGGGTGCTTCTTCTATCTTTGGAGCAGAAGTTAAGAACTTTCGGCCTACATTAACGACAATCAATAAGATTAACATCGGATAGAAGATCTCTAAGAGAGGGCCAGTCACGAATGAAATTCCCTCTAGGCCTGTGATCGACATTCCAAAAGTGACGATTTGAGTAATGACTAGTGCCATTGTAGATTTTGCTTCGTCGTGGAAGATTTTTTCAGCTAAAAAGTCAGTAAATACGTTCGCAAGAGCAACAGATGTGGTAAAGCACGCTAAGAAAATGGCTATCGAGGCCACAATACCAAGTTGCGAGCCGAGTACGGCCTTTGCCAGGACAACAAGTTGTTGTTCTTTAGGAATTCCTTCCAGAAGTCCAGCATTTCCGGCTGCCAGGCAGATCAAGCCCACGTAAACAACTGCTAATAATGCAGCGCCAATTAAAGATGCTTTTAGAGTTTTATTTAGTGAAAGCGACTCATTATGGCTAGTGCGTCTTAAGATTTCAATAATTGAGGCAGAGAAAAAGAAGGAGGCAATCAGATCCATAGTATGATATCCTTCAGTTAAGCCGCGAACAAAAAGAGTGCCTGCTTCATCTGTCCAGCGAGGAGCGACCGCATCAAAATTAATGCCCCAAGCGACGATGAATCCCAGGCAAAGTAATAGTAAGGGAGTCAAAACATGGCCAAGGAGGTCAAGCATACGGCTCTTTTTGTAAACCACGAAACCGATTAAGGCGCAGTAAATCGCGCTAAACATCCACAAAGAAATTGGATTTTCGGTATAGGGTAATATACTTGAATAAGCTAACATGGCGCATCGTGCCCCGGATCCTAAAGGGATCCATACAGTTAATAGCATGAAAATTGCTAAGAGGCCGCCTTTTTTTCCTAGGCATCCAAAAAATGAGGTATAATCACCCTTGAAGATGACCATGGCAAAAACGCCTGCTAAGGGGACGATGACCGCCGTAAGACCAAATCCCAGTCCTGCAGCTAACCACTGATCTTGGGCCAATTGGCCTAAAAATAGAGGGAAAATGAGATTACCGGAACCAAAAAACATTGCAAAGAGCGCGAGCCCCAATGTAAATGAAGAAAGTTGTTGGTTAGCAGTCATGTAAGGTTAGCCCTATGTTTTAAAATAGTTAATAGTATACGTAAATTATAGTTAAAAAAAAGATTTATGTCAATGGTTTTGTTTAAATGGTTATGTTAATAACTTTTTTTAAAATTTGGTGTTACAGTTGCAAAGTGTAGCATCGAGTGACAGTCTAAGGGAGAGAGTCAACCGTGAATCAAAATGTGAATAACAATTTTTCAGACGCTTTTAATTCCATCAAAGTGCCTTTGGATTCCCCCACGTTTTATCAAAGAGCCTTTTCATATGTCGCCAAAAGACGCAAAAGAATATCAGGGACCGATGATTCGCCACTCGATCAGCTTTGCGATGAAGAGTTTGATAACCTTTCCAGACGCCTAGATACATCAAAAATTCAAGATAGCCCTTCAGTCAGGAATTTGCTGCGCGCTCGCTCCATTGCCAATGCGATCATTGATGAGAAAGGGGAATTAAACCTTTCGCGGCTAAGCTACATTATTGAACGCCTTAGATTAACGCTGTATTCACTCGGTCCCAACAGACAGTTCGATGCAAAGCGTCAAGTGCATATGTTAAAGGCTCTGACAATCCTGCAAGAGAGTAAAGAGATACAACGTCAATTAAAAAATATTGGTAAGCCTTATTCTAATCGCTATGCTGAACAGTTAATTAAAGAAACCTTGCAATTTTCTTCTACCGTTTTGATTAATGACCCCCAAGCGCGCCAAAGCGCTTTGATTGCATGGCTGACTTATTTAAGGCAAAATGTGGGATCCTGCTTTGCGACAGCCCCAGCCATTTTGGTTTCAGAGGAACAACCAGAACTGTTTTTTAAGGATATCGCCGAATTATTTGGAACCGGACGACTTAAACGCACGTTTGGGGGAGTTGAGTATTCTGTTCCTTTTAGCGCCAGCTGGGGAGCCGGAGACTTAAGGCGGCTAATTGTGGTGCAGCGCAGTCCAATGGCAGAAAAATCAGAATTATGGTATTCCCCAGGGATTTTGGCAGGTTTAGAAGCTGCCGGAGTTATCGATACTAAAGTTCCCTTAGCGGAAAAAATTGAGAATTTAAAAGCACAATTTTTGAGAATCATTGCCGAATGGCCTGAAGAGCAAGCTCAGATCTTGATTTCTCCGGAAGATGTATTGCAAAAAGCCATTTTGATATCTCTTGAACTTACGCCCGCAGACATTGAAGAGTATGAGAGCCGCCCGCAAGCTATGGTCACAGGCAGTTTGATGATGCAAACCGTAAATATCTCTGCGAGCGGCAAATCACAAGCATGCCGACTCTACTATAGTAAATTTGAAGATGCTAAGACAGGCTTTAAGGCTCTAGCGGAAAATGCTTTATTAAAATCTTGGGAGTACTCCTTAGCGTCATTTTCTGAGACGAAATTGCAGTTTGCCAGTTGGAACTTATATGCGAGTTTAGGCCTTGGACCTCAAGAAGCAGGTGGGATAGGTCATAGTTTGTACTTGATTTTGAAAAAGAAACTCGACAATGCCAATCAACAGATTCAAGATATACAGTTTGATTATGATCAGGCCTATGGCATGATCCGCTATTTGGAAACCCGTATGCGTACAGCTTCCAGTGAGAAGGAAGCCGAGTGGATAAAGCTGGAATATCGCACCCGTCGTTACGAATTTGAGCGCATAGAAGAAACCCGAGACAAGTGGCAGTACCAAGCCCAGCGTTATGCTTCTTTGTTCGATCCCCTCATAGATTTGTACATGTCACTGTTTCCGAATTATTTTCAAGAGGTCTACGATGCAGATATGCATGAGATCACCTCGACGCCTTATGACGACAGTCCTGCGGGCTTTAGACTACTATATAAGTACGGTCGCAGCAATACAGCCCAATGGACGCGAATTCAGGACCAAAAAGAGTTTATTGAGTCTTTAGCTTCTTTTTTTGTAGCTGCGGAAATGGAGATCTCTTCTTCCGAGGTTATGGAAGGACTACAGCATGATGTTACAGAGATTACAACTGCTATTGTGATGCAAATTCGCACGTCGGAATTTTTGGAATCTGCTTTTTACCGTATGGCCGTAGCGCATCACACTGCACCGATCAAAGACCCTTTAGAGAATCTCGATAAGATCGATAAGAAACCTTGGGCTTATACCTCAGGGGGTACTATGGATACGCTTGTCAGTTGTTACTGGAAGCGCGAGCAGAAACCTACAGAGGTAGGAAGATGGGTGGAAAGCCCAATGGAATTGCTCGTATTTTTTATCGATACGATGAAGCAGATGCCTCCAAAGCTCTCTGAAGAGTTTTTAAATGACCCAAATAAATCAATGCTGATGCACTCGCCGACCCACGCTTTCATATTTAAACCTGGAGCAGCTCCATTTAAAGAGTGTTGGCTATTGGAAGGATTTACTTATACAGCGATCAGAGATAAGGTTGTCATACCTGCTGAAAAATTTATAGACAATATCGTTCTCGACCAGGAAATGGCCCAATATCTTGTTGCTAAGCTGGTTGAGATGGTTTCAATGAATTTTCAGCATTATTTTAAACAGACCTTCTCATATGTTCATGGCGGAATGACCCCAACGGAATTTCGTCAACATATCGTTCATGGGATGCTAAAGGAAAGAGGTTTGGCCTTTGGACGTAGTGATGTTTTATCTTCAGAAGATATCGATAGCTTTCTGTATGCAAATCTTCCCTTATTTCCGCAAAAAGAATTGAAAGAACGCGTGCGTAAAATTTTTGAACTCTTACCCGGTTTAACTTCGGATGTTTTAGAGAATTTGGATACCCTCTGGTCTGAACTGCCCACAATTATGCAGCCGGGGAATATCATTACTGCAAAAACTCTTCAAGATACGGTTAAGGCGTTTTTATGTTTACTGCTTGGAACGACCTCTACACCATCTGACTATCATTTACAAGTTAGCCTGGCAGCAAAGCAACTAGGTTATGCCATGCCCATGCCTGTGATTTTTGCTGATACTAACTGGGCTCGCGATGAATTTGGATTTTTGGTAAATCCCGGAACAGGAAAATTTGAATTTTGGCGTGTCGATTACTGCGGAACTGTGGGTGCACCAATGACCTCTTGGGATCAATGGGTAGACGGTTCGCGCAAAGACCGCACTTGGGGGCTATACACCAAGCCTTATGAATATAAACAGTAACCCAAGTTTAAATTGTAAAGGAAAAATACTGTTACAGAGCCCACAGAGAACACAGACTCGACTTTAGGACTTTTTGCTTGTTTAGGGGCAAGGCCCCGACAGAACCATAAGTTAAAAACCTCTTCTGCCGCCCCTACAGGGCTAACATGCTAATTCTTAAATACCTAGGC